>JAZNFL010000303.1:0-3385 GCA_045589135.1 Christensenellaceae bacterium | reverse complement strand
AGTAACACAATAACTTAATATCTCAATTTTTTTATAAACAATAAAAGCCCACTACACTTCGTAATAAGCGAACGATAGTAGGCTTTTCTTTTGTGTTAAATTAAAAACCCCTTATATAAACACCCATTAAACTATCCCTTCTTTTTTATAATTCACAAAAAAAACACCCTGCTTTGTTTTTAAGCAAGGTGTTATTTTAATGATTAATATTAATTTTTATAGATACGTTAAATTTATTCTGTCATTAACAATCTAAATCAACGTCTATAACGGACTCTTCCGGATTCCAAATAACGTAAAGAGTTTTACCTATTGGAGCTTCTAAGATAGAATAATTAATTCTAACGTCAGAACCTTCTTCTTCTGACCAACCACCGAAGACGTATCCTTCTCTTTGAGGAGCAGTAATACCACCTTTAGCATTTGTATTTAAGAAAGTTTCAACGTCTATCTTCAACGAATAAACGTAAGAACCGTCGTCTGATAACGTACAACCCCAAATAACCGGACGATAAGAAGAATTAAATCTTACGTTCCACTTACCTAAAATTGACTCTGCATCCGTATAGATGGTCATGTTTTTACATCCGTAGAATGCGTGTGCTCCTATCTCTTTTATATTTTTAGAAAGAACTAAAGAAGTAAGTCCGTTCCAACCCTTAAACGCATATTTGCCTATAGAAGTAACCGTTGTAGGTAAAACTAAAGACGCAGGTTTGGTTATTCCAAAGAATGCGTAATCGCTAATAACTTCTAAACCCTCGTTTAAAGTTACGCTTAATACCTCTGAACAATTGTAGAAGGCTTTTCCGCCAATAGAATTTAAAGAAGCAGGTAAATTTATACTTGTAAGATTAACACATCTATAGAATGCCGCTTCTCCGATACTCTCCAATTTTTCTCCAAATTTTACGTTGATAAGTTTTTCGTTTGCGTAGAAAGCTCTATCTCCGATAGTTGTTACTGCGTTAGGTATTTCTAACACGTAATTTGGATCTAAAGTGTCTACTTCGTACAAACTTGCGCCTAATGCCGTCTTATAGAAAGCATAATTGCCAATCGACGTCAATCCATCAGAAAAAGTAACCTTTTTAAGATTAGAACACATATAGAAAGCATAGTCGTCGATAGTAGAGATCTTAGTTTCGGACATGTTTAATTGTAAAAGTCCGGACATATAGAATGCAGAACGACCTATAGATTTAAGATTTCTTGGTAAAGTAATACTACTTAAAGATGAACATTTATAGAAAGTATAATCTGCTATCTTTTCAAGATTTAAATTTAACGTAACGCTTTCGAGTCCTTCACATTCGTAAAAAGCTCCACGTCCGATATATTTAGCGTAGTTTAAACCTACTACACTCTTAACTTTATTACATTGATAAAAAGCATAATCGGCAATACCAATAGTAGAGTTCTTTATAACTGCAGTTTGTGTATTATTAGTACAAGCAACAACCCAGTTACCTGCGTATATTACGCCTGATTCGTTTGCTTCGGTTTCTACACCAGAACCCATAAAGGCGTAAGTTCCTATCTCTTGAACGGAATCCGGGATCAATAAACCGGACGACGGATTATATAAACCTGCACAATAAGCAAAAGCATACGAACCGATTTTCTTTAAGCCGTCACCTAAAAGCAATTTACCTAAATATTCGCAATATACGAAAGCTTCTCTATCGATAAATTCTAACGTATCGTCGTAAGTTTCGAACTCGTATAACGCAGTACAACTGCCAAATGCTCTTTGTCCTATAACTCTAATGCTAGTAGGCAAAGTTACGTATTGCAACTTTTCGCAACCCTCGAATACGCTATCCGCTATACCTACTACGTCACTTTTTAAAGTTTCGGTAGTGATTTCTTCTAAATTTTGTTTTACGATAGGTAAACATGCAACCAACCACTTGTCTGCGTAAATATAACCTTTGCTCATTACGTCAGGGGATTCGTTTTCTACAGCTTGTTGATATTCGTTATATGCGTTTACGTAGAACTTAGTTCCATTAAAGGCTTGATATCCAACGTGAGTTACAGAATCAGGTATAACGATTTCTTCCATCGCCGATGAGCCGTAGAAACAGTTTGTTCCTATATCTTGAAGCTTATTAGGTAAAACGATTCTTGCCAATTTATAACAATTTCTAAATACGCCTTCTCCTAAAACTTCTAAAGAACTTTCGGTAGATGGAACGTAAATAGGATTTCCGTCTTCATCTTTTTGTTCGGATTTCTCTACGAATTCAACGTTTTCTAATTCCTCACACATGAAAAACGCGTTTTTATTTATAGTTTTAACGTTTTTGCCAATATAAACTGTTTTAAGTTTAGCATTTCCGGAAAAAGCACTTACTCCGACTTCTATAACGGAATCCGGGATTAAAATTTCCGGAAGATTAACGCAATCGCTAAAAGCCCATTCTCCTATAGTCTTGACGTTATTGCCAATCTTAACTTTAGTCAACGCTCTGCAATTGTTAAAAATATTGTCAGAAATATACGTAAGAGAGTCAGGCAACTCGATAGACTTGAGAGCATAACAAGATTGGAATACGTTTACACCTATAGTTTCTAACTTTTCCGGAAGCGTAACACTGGAAAGGTTACGACAATTATAAAAGGCGTTGTCTTGGATTTCCGTAATGTAATTGCCGAGAACTATAGAATAAATTTTACTGCCACGGAAAGCCGCAACACCAACTCTCGTTATCGGCTTATCTCTATAATCATCCATAAATACGACGTCACCAGAAGTAGAACCCATCTTGGTTATTTCGTATTCTGTTTTGTTGTTTATGAGAGTCATTATTGCTCCGGTCTCGTATCCCTTATGGAATTCGATAATTTCTGACCAACCGGAGTCCTTATTATCGCTACTGCCTGCTATAGATTTAACCCTTATTTCGTAATAACCTTCGTCAAGATTATTCAAAGAATACTCCTCTTTGTTTTTTACGTCAGGTTTTACTTCGTTTGTTTCTACGTTTTTAATTTCTATCTTATATCTTCTTGCACCATCAACCTCGTTCCAACTGAGAACGTTATTTTCGTCAATGGTAAAAATCTTTGGACAAGCAATTGCTTCTTTTTGACAAGATTTTGCAATTATAGAAAACGAAAGAGCAAATAATAAAGCAAACGAACATGCGATTATTATTATCAATAGTTTTTTTCTTCGTTTAGTCATAAATCCTCCTTGGATTATTACGTTGCTAAAAACTTAACTTCTATTAAGACCTTGCGGTCTTAATAGGAGGTTTGATTATTTTTGTGCCTTTTTGTCCTTATGATCACGGATAATTTCGTGTAACCATTTAAACTTAAACTTACGAACCGCAATATCAAGTAAGAACAATATTATTGCTAAGATCATAAAGAG
>JAZNFL010000302.1:0-2824 GCA_045589135.1 Christensenellaceae bacterium | reverse complement strand
AGCTAACGACGTACTCGTAGACCTTTGCGGAGATTACACTTATTACGATATACTCGGAAGCGCATTAGACGTTAAAGAAGTAGAAATCAGCACTTACGCAGTAGATGCTACTAAGGAATACGTATTTAACAAGACTGGAATTTCAACCGAATTCTATAACGTATTAATGCCACTTAAGATAGGTGATACGCTCACTACCGGATACGACTTCGTAGCAGTATTTGGCGACGTACTTACCATAGGTAACGTAGTAGCACCATTCCTTTCTAACGAAAACAACGAAGCAAATTACGTAGAAGGAAGCTGGACAGTAAGCGGAGACTTTGGCGACATAATCGCATCCGTATACAACGTAAGCGTTAAGAAACTCGTAAACGCAATAAAGAACGGAAGGATAGTAGATTACGTTCTCGAAGTATTTGGAGAAATAGAAGTAGGAGACGTGGCAAGCCCATTGATGCCTAAGCCAATCCAAAACAACGATTTAGTAGCAAACGTTCTCGCATTAAGCGTAAACGATATTCTTGACATTGTAAAAGCAACAGACGTATTAGAAGCAGTACAACTTTATATAACCAAAGACGTAAGTCTTATGGACGTTGCTAATATCTTCGTTATGTTCGAAGGACTTCCACATATTGCAGAAGATATACTTAACGTAGAATTAGACTATATAATTGATACTGTTCAAAGCGGAAACGTAAATCTTGGACAAATTGCAAAAGACGTATTCGGAGATAATACTATTGGACATTATCTTGCAGATTTCGTAGCACTTCCAGATAACGAAGCGTTAAATAAACTTACGGCAGTCGTTCTTGCAGAGCTTATTGCGGATTTAACAGCACAAGGTGCAGACGTAGAACAAGTTCTCCTTAACTACTTTGGAGAAATAACCGTAGGCGATGCAGTAGCGCAATACTTACCTGGCTATTACAGAACTAACGACTTAATGTCTCAAGTATACGAGTTAGATGCAAAGAAGGTTGCAGATATAGTTAAAGCACAAAATCCTGTAGATGCAATGCAATTAGCATTGACTAACGACGTTGACTTTAGAGACGTAGTAGATTTATTCGTAACTATCCAAGAAGAACCTCGTATCGTAACGGATCTTCTTGCAATAGAACTCGATTACGTTATAGATATTCTTCAATCCGGAGTTGTGGGAATTGTAGACGTAGTAGAATACGTATTTGGCAACAACACTATAGGATATTATCTTGAAGAATTTGTAGACGTAACGACAAACGAAGCAGTAGCAAAAGTAACAGACACCGTAATACTTCATATAGTAGAAGATTTGTTAGCACCTAATGCAGACGTAGCGCAAGTACTTATTAACTACTTTGGAGATATTACAATTGGTGATGCAATTGGACAGTTAATTACAAACGAAAATCTCAAGAATAATCAGTTGATTAAAAATGTTCTTGACGTTGATGCAAATGCAGTTATAAGAATTGCAAATGCAGAAAATGCAATTGACGAAGCACAATTAAAACTCACAAAAGACGTAAGCCTTATGGACGTAGCAAATATGTTCGTAACGTTCGAAGGACTTCCAAGAATAGCACAAGACGTACTTAATACCGAACTCGATTACATAATCGACAACGTACAGTACACTATGTCTAGTGGATATATTGATATAGTAGATATTGCACAAACCGTATTTAAGGACAATACAATCGGATATTATCTCGAAGACCTTGTAACCCTTCCGGAAAACGAAGCTCTTACAAAGGTAACATCCGTAGTAATTTCTGATTTAGTAGAAGACTTATTTGCTCCAGGAGCAAACGTAGCACAAGTTCTTATAGATACGTTTGGCGATATAACCGTAGGAGACGTAGTAGCAGATATTCTTCCTGAATATTTAAAGAGCAACGATCTTATGGAAAACGTTTACGCAGTAGACGCTAAAGCAGTAGTAGATATTATCAATGCGGAAAACACATTAGATAAAGTACAAGAAGTTCTTACCAAAGACGTAAATCTTATGGATCTTGTAAGATTAGCTATTAATCTTGAAGGACTTCCTCATATTGCAGAAGATATACTCAGCGTAGAAGTAGATTATATAATTGATACCGTACAAAGTGGAGTAATTGACGTAGCAAAGATAACCCAAGACGTATTAGGAGATAATACTATTGAACATTATCTTGCAGACTTCGTAACACTTCCGGAAAACGAAGCAGTTAAGAAGGCAACGTCCGTAGTAATATCTGATCTCGTCGAAGATCTCACTGTAGAAAACGCAAACGTAGCACAAGTTCTTATAGATACGTTTGGCGATATAACGATAGGCGATGCAGTAGCAGAAGCACTTCCTCAATACTTCAAGAATAACGACTTCATGAAGAACGTTTACGCAGTAGACGCTAAGGCAGTAGTGGATATTCTCAATGCAGAAAACGCATTAGATAAAGTACAAGAAGTTCTTACCAAAGACGTAAGTCTTAACGATCTTGTAAACGTAGTTGTAGAGTTCGAAGGACTTCCAAATATTGCAGAAGACGTACTCGGTGTAGAAGTGGATTACATTATTGACACCGTACAAAGCGGAAATATTGACGTAGCAAAGATAACCCAAGACGTATTAGGAGATAATACTATTGAATATTATCTTGCAGACTTTGTAACTCTTCCGGAAAACGAAGCAGTTAAGAAGGCAACTTCCGTAGTAATTTCTGAACTCGTCGCAGATCTCACTGCAGAAAACGCAAACGTAGCACAAGTTCTTTTAGACACGTTTGGCGATATAACGATAGGCGACGTAGTAGCAGATATGCTTCCTACCTACTTAAAGATTAACGAC
>JAZNFL010000301.1:0-4267 GCA_045589135.1 Christensenellaceae bacterium | reverse complement strand
TAAACCTATAATGAAGCATCTTGCAGAAAGAGGACTTTTATTTAAGGATATGCTTTACGAACACAGTTATCCTTTCTGTTGGAGATGTAATACTCCTCTTATTTACTACGCACGCAGTTCTTGGTTTATAAAAATGACTGCCGTAAAAGACAGACTTTTAGAAGCAAACAAATCTGTAAATTGGATGCCGGAAACCATCGGCACAGGTAGAATGGGTAACTTCTTAGAAAACGTTATAGATTGGGGTTTATCCAGAGAGAGATATTGGGGAACTCCGCTCCCGGTTTGGGTTTGCGACGACTGTGGCGAAGTGCACGTAATGGGTTCTAAGCAAGAACTTAAAGAATTATGCGGAATAGAAGGGGATATAGAACTCCACCGTCCGTATATCGACAACGTAACTTGCAAGTGTAAAAAATGTAACGGAGAGATGAGAAGAGTTAAAGACGTTATAGACTGTTGGTTCGACTCCGGATCAATGCCTTTTGCTCAATTCCACTATCCGTTCGAAAACAAAGAACTTTTCGAAAGTCATTTCCCTGCAGATTTTATAAGCGAGGCAATTGACCAAACGAGAGGTTGGTTCTATACGCTTCTCGCTATTTCTACCTTGCTCTTTGATAAAGCTCCGTTTAAAAACTGTATAGTTTTAGGTCACGTAAACGATAAAAACGGCTTAAAGATGAGTAAGCACATCGGAAACGTAGTCGATCCGTGGAGCGTTCTCGACAAACAAGGCGCAGACGCTGTAAGATGGTATTTCTATACTTCTTCCGCTCCTTGGCTCCCTTCGAGATTCTCAGAAGACGCTGTGTCCGAAGGACAAAGAAAGTTTATGGGAACTTTATGGAATACCTACGCATTCTTTGTTTTGTATGCAAATATCGACAAATATAATCCTGCACAATATAAATTAGAAGACTGCAAACTCAGTCTTATGGATAAATGGGTATTATCAAAACTCAATACTCTTATTAAAAACGTAGACGAAGGTTTAGAAAAATATCAAATATTCGAAACCGCAAGAATGCTTCAAGATTACGTGGACGATTTGTCAAATTGGTACGTAAGAAGATGCAGAGAGAGATATTGGGGTTCAGAAATGACGGAAGATAAGATTGCTGCGTACACGACGCTTTGGACTGTTCTCGTAACGCTCAGTAAACTTTCCGCTCCGTACACCCCGTTTATTGCGGAAACTATTTACGGAAATTTAGTTCCTAACTTCTTTAAAGACGAGCCTATTTCCGTACATCTTTGCAAATTCCCGCAAGCAGATGCTTCACTTATTAACGAAGAGTTAGAAAACGGAATGAAGGACGTTATGTCGGTAGTAGTTCTCGGCAGAGCAGCTCGTAATTCGTCCAATATTAAAAACCGTCAACCTCTTGCAAAACTCTATATTGCGGCAGATAGAAAAGTTTCTCTTTCCGACGATCTTTACGCTATTGCAAGAGACGAACTCAACGTAAAAGAATTCGAAGTTTTACAAGACGCTTCTAGATTCGTAACTTATAAATTAAAACCTCAACTTAAAACTTTAGGACCTAAATACGGTGCAAAGATCGGGGCAATAAGAGCCTTCCTTGACGGTTGTAATTCGGCAGAAGTCGTAGCAACTGTAAAAGCGGGAAATCCTTATACGGTAAATCTTGACGGAACGGAAGTTTCGTTTACTTACGACGATTTACTTATTTCTAGCGAGAGTATGCAAGGATTCGTTTCGGCTTCAGAACTCGGCTTAACAGTCGTTCTTGACGTAAATATTACGGAAGAATTGTTGTTAGAGGGTGTAGAAAGAGAAATTGTTTCTAAAATCCAAACGATGAGAAAAGAAGCGGGATTCGAAGTAACCGACAGAATTACCGTAGGTTTTAAAGCGGAAGGTAATTGTCAAAAAGTTCTTACGCAAAAAGCCGAAGAAATCAAAGCTGACGTTTTAGCAAACGACGTAAAAGAAGGCGCTTGTGGCGGTTACGTAAAAGAATGGGACGTAAACGGAGAACGTTTGACTTTATCAGTAGAAAAAATTTAATCGGACGATTATGAAGATAGCAGATAAATGGAAAGATTATCAAATTATAGCCACGGGGGACGGGTATAAGCTCGAAAGATGGAAGGACGTCGTTCTTCTCCGTCCCGATCCGCAGGTCATTTGGAAAAGTTCTGTCGATATGGAAGGCTATAAAGGTCTAAGCGCAAGATATTATCGAAGCGAAACCGGTGGCGGTAAATGGGAAAAATTTGGAAAAATGCCGGAAGATTGGGTTGTTTCTTACGGGGATCTCAAATTTAAAGTAAAACCTATGGGTTTTAAACACACTGGGCTTTTTCCGGAACAAGCCGCCAATTGGGAAATAATGATGGATCTCATCAAAAACGCAGGCAGACCTATAAACGTTCTTAATCTCTTTGCTTATACCGGTGGGGCAACCGTCGCTTGTGCTTCGGCGGGGGCAAGTGTTTGTCACGTAGACGCAAGCAAGGGCATGGTAGAACGTGCGGGAGAAAACGTTAGACTTTCCGGACTTAAAGATGCAAACGTAAGGTTTATTGTAGACGATTGCAATAAGTTCGTTCAGAGAGAAATCAGACGTGGACGCAAGTACGATGCTATAATTATGGACCCTCCGAGTTACGGTCGTGGACCAAACGGAGAAATGTGGAAAATCGAAACCGGTCTTTTTGATTTTGTAAATTTATGTACTAAGGTTTTATCGGATAATCCGTTGTTCTTTTTAATAAATAGTTATACAACCGGTTTGCAACCTCAAGTTTTAAAAAATATATTGCAATTAAATCTTAAACAGTTTAAAGGACGGGTAGAAGCGTACGAGGTAGGGTTGCCTACTGACGAAGGTATCGTTTTACCATGTGGCGCAGGAGGAATGTTTATAAATGACTAAAGACGATCTCGTAGTATTATTCGAGGATAACCATATTATTATCGTTCTTAAACCGCAAGGAATTCCTTGTTGTGCGGACGAAAGCAAAGATATGGATTTACTTTCGGTTATCAAAGAATACATTAAAGTTAAAGAAAACAAGCCGGGCAACGTTTACGTTGGGCTCGTCCACAGATTGGATAGGGTTACGGGTGGAGTTATGGTCTTTGCAAAGAGTTCTAAAGCCGCTTCGAGATTATCCGAACAAATGAGAAACGGGGATTTCGAAAAGAAATACCTTACAGTTTTGGTCGGAAGCCCAAGAGAAAAGAAAGCCACTCTTACCGATTACATGAAGAAAAACGCAGTGAACAACATGGTTTACGTTTGCGGTCAATCTGTAGAAGGAGCAAAGTTTGCAGAATTAGAATATAAGGTTTTAGAAGAGGCAAACGGACTTTCTTTGACGGAAGTAATTTTGCACACGGGCAGAAGTCACCAAATAAGAGTTCAAATGAGCCATAATGGAACTCCTGTTTTTGGAGATATGCGTTACGGTGGAGAAAACGCTCAAAAGGGTAATATCGCTCTTTGGGCTACGAGTTTAGCTTTTTCTCATCCGGTATCAAAGCAAAGGCTTGTATTTAAAATAGAACCACCTAAAGACGGTTCTCCTTGGAAGTATTTTAACGTCAGTAAATACGTCGACGTTTCCGTAAACGGGTAGATAATCGTTTTTGACGTAAAAGTAAACAACCCGACGTATTGCCGTTTGAGTTTTAACGGGCGTCGGGTTGATTTTTAGAAAAAAATTTTATAAAAGCCTAAGCAAAACAATATAATCGGCGGTAAAAATTTACACTTGTCAAAAATCTTAAAAGATTTTTCTGAAAAGTAAATGCCTAACCAAACGAATACGAGATGGAAAAATGCAATTGTTACAGGTACGATTATAGAGTTTATGCCCATAATCGAGAGAGAAAAATTTGCCGTAGCTCCATCCACGCCTACGCCGATACCCGCCATTATAAATTTTATAAAAGAATGGCGCTTGTCGATTGTCTTTGGCTTATTGGTTTGTTCTACAAAATTTATTAAAGAAATAACACAAAGTATAATTCCGCCTATTATTTTAGGGTTAAACGGTAAAAGGGTTTTTGTCGTTTTGCCTAAAGCGTTTGTTATTAAGCACATTACAAAAACAGAAATTACGACGGACAATAATACTTTTATTTTGTTTTTAGGAGAAACAGAGAGAGAAAAACCGCAAACGAAAGAATCTATGCTAACAGCTATTGCCGTCGTCAATAATAAAACGATGTTCATGACGACAATTTCCTTTTATACGTGCGGTATGTTGAAGTCGGAGGGCCAAGCGGTCT
>JAZNFL010000300.1:0-16531 GCA_045589135.1 Christensenellaceae bacterium | reverse complement strand
CCGATGTAAAATTTTTCTTTAATATATAACAAAACATTATAATATTTAAGGAGAAAAGTAATATCATGAAGACTTTCATGGCTAATGCCGGAAACATTGAAAGAAAATGGTATGTTGTCGATGCTGAAGGACAAACTTTGGGTAGACTTGCTTCTCAAGTAGCAGCAGTTCTCAGAGGAAAGAATAAACCAACCTTCACTCCCAACGTAGACACAGGCGATCACGTTATCGTTATCAACACGGATAAGGTAGTTCTTACCGGTAAAAAATTAGACAAAAAAATGTATATGTATCACACCGGATACATTGGCGGACTTAAGAGTTTCTCTTACAGACACATGATGGAAACTAAGTCTGACCTTATGGTATACAAAGCAGTAAAAGGCATGCTTCCTAAGGGTAGTTTAGGCAGACAAATGCTCACCAAGTTAAGAGTTTACAAGGGAGCAGAACACAAGCACGCAGCTCAACAACCTATTGAGTTTAAGCTTGGCAAGTAATAGGAGGTAACGCTTTATGGCAACGAAGAAAAAAGTTCAGTTTTGGGGCACTGGCAGAAGAAAGAAAGCCATTGCAAGAGTAAGACTTATCCCGGGTGGAGCAGGCGCAATCGTAATCAATGGTAGAGATATCAACGACTATTGCGATCTCGAAACCGTTAAGCTCGTTATTCGTCAACCACTTGTTCTTACGAATACCGAAACCAAATACGACGTATACGTAAACGTTCAAGGCGGTGGATTTACCGGTCAAGCAGGTGCTATAAGACACGGTATCGCAAGAGCACTCGTTCTTGCAGAACCAGAACTCCGTCCTGTAGTAAAGAAGGAAGGATATCTCACCAGAGATCCAAGAATGAAGGAAAGAAAGAAGTACGGCTTAAAGAAAGCAAGACGTGCACCACAATTCTCCAAGAGATAATCTGTGGATTATTTACAAAAACAAAACCCTCGAAGCTTTTGCTTTGGGGGTTTATTTTTTGCAGTAAACGTTTTACTTTTGTTAAGAACAAAAACTTTTGCAATTCGGGGCGGAGTAGAAGAAAGAAAAAATTTCCATACGCAAAAAAATACAACTATTGCAATAAGGATTTTTGTATGATATAATATGTGTGCAAACTCAATTTAATATGATGCATAGACGTATACTTATTGAGTTTAAGTGTACTTTATTTGCATTATATAAAAATCGAACGAGTAGAAGATATTTATTAATTGAGTGTTGCAACTAAGCGATAAAGGGACTTAGCTAGTGTTGTTTATCGTTTATAAGACGACATTTTATTTTTTGGAGGATTTAGTGTGAAAAGAAAGATTTTAATGCTCTTTACAACTCTTTTAGTTTGCTCTATGCTTGTGTTTGCTTTTTCTGCGTGTGCAGGAAATCCAAGTAACGCAAACATCGGCAGTGTTGAATTTGCAACACTTACCGTAAATGGACAAACGGTGTATGGCAAGGTAGGTAACGACACAACGGAATTTTCTTTTGAAGAAGAAGTTACGGCGAATGAAAACGTCACTTACGTTATCGATGACGATAAAGATTTTAGTAGCCCTATAGAAAACAAAATAGTTACGTTAAAAGAAGGAGATAACGTCTTTTATCTTTCAGAAACTATTGGTGGAAAAACTAAAAACACCTACGTCGTAACTATTCGTCGTCGTCCTATGCATATGGTTACGTTTAAAACCACTAATAATAAAGTAGTACAAACTCAAACAATAGAAGAAGACCAATTTGCAACCGAACCCAAAATTACGCTTAAAAGGTTAGGTTGTGTCTTTTCGGGTTGGGATTACGATTTTTCTACTCCTATTACACAAGAAACGGAAATATTTGCAGTTTATACAGCAAACGAAGAAATGTCTAATTTCAATTTTACTTCTACAGAAACGACTTGTGTTATTACAGGCGTAAAAGATAAAACGGTGGCAGAAGTTATCATTCCTGATTACGTGACGTCTATTGGTAATAAAGCGTTTTATGAATGTTATAAATTAGTAGAAGTTATAAATAAATCTCCGCATATTACAGTAACTAAAGGAACGTCAGCTAATGGCTATGTAGGATATTATGCTTTGTCTGTATACAACAGCGGTGATGTGTTTACTGGATCAAAAGTCTCTTATGATAACGGATATATTATTTATACAGATGGAGAAGAAAAGATTTTAATCGGATATACTGGAACGGAAAAAATTTTAATCTTACCTTCTTATGTAACTAAAATTAAAAAATTTGCTTTCGATAATTATAAAATGGTAAGTGTAACTATAGGCGAAAACGTAAAAGATATCGAAAAAAATGCTTTTTTAAATTGTCAAACACTTTTAGAGGTAGTAAATAAATCTACATATATTACGGTTACAAAAGGCAGTGATTCTAACGGCAACGTAGGTAGTTTTGCTTTGGTAGTGTACAACAGTGATAGTGGTATAAAGAAAAGTAGACTGACTAACGATAATGGATATATTATTTATACGGATGGAACAGAAGAGATTTTAGTGGGATATAACGGGACGGAAAAAGATTTAGTTTTGCCTTTTTATATTACAAAAATTTATAAAAAAGTCTTTTATAATTGCGATATAACAAGCATAATAATCCCTGACAGCGTAACGACTATAGGCGAAGAGGCGTTTGAGTATTGTAATAATTTGACGAGTATAATAATCCCGGATAACGTTGTCTATATTGGAGAGAAAGCCTTTTATGGTTGCTCTATCTTGTTGAGTGTAACTATAGGCGAAAAAGTAAGATCTATCGGCGCTTCTGCATTTGAGAGTTGCTATAAACTTATAGAAGTAGTAAATAAGTCTACATATCTTAAAATAGAAAAAGGAACTTCTACTAACGGTTACATAGGATATACTGCAAAAAATGTATACAATAGCGACAGCGGAGTGACGGAAAGTCAATTGCTTAACGATAACGGATATATCGTTTGTACATACAATGAAGAAAAGATTTTGATTAGATATAATGGAAAAGACACAAATTTAATTTTACCTTCTTATATCACGATAATCGATAGTTCTGCGTTTAAAAATTGCGAAAATTTGACGAGCGTAGTAATCCCCGACAGCGTAACTTCTATGGGCCATTTATTGTTTACTAATTGCTATAACTTGATAAGTGTAACGATAGGGAACGGCGTAACTTATATAGGCGAAAATATATTTAAGAATTGCCACAATTTGACAAGCGTTGTAATTGGGGAAAGTGTAACGCATATAGGTTCTACTACTTTTTATGGTTGCGATAGTTTAAAGAGCGTAGAGTTTAAAAATCCAAACGGATGGTGGATAGCGAAATCTTCAGCTCCAACAAGTGAAACAGAAATTTCGAGTAAAGATCTTTCAAATCCTATTACTGCAGTTAAACGTTTAAAAGAATTTTCAACGTACGATTGGAAGAGAAGTTAAATTTCGTTCAGTTCAAAAATAAAAGTTTACTAATCGTTGTTTTTATGATATAATATATTAGAAAAAGCTATTAAAATATTTTATCTTTTGCCGTTTCTGTATCAAACGGAGCATTGTCCGGAGGTTACTTATGAAGGCAAAAAAAGTATGTTATAGCGAGTTGTCGTACGTTTTGGGCATAATTGCGTTGGCTCTAGGAACGGCACTTATAGAAGTTGCCGATTTCGGGATGTCTATGATCGTCGCCCCGGCGTATTTGTTACACTTAAAGATCTCCCAATATTTTTCTTGGTTTTCTTTCGGTATGTCAGAGTATTGTTTGCAAGCCGTTTTAATAATACTGTCGTCTTTAATAATGCACCGGTTTAAAATGGGATATTTGTTTTCTTTTATAACGGCTATCGTATACGGATTAGTTTTGGACTTGTGCATAATGCTCGTCGGATTTATTCCGCTTAATGGTATCGTGTATAAAATCGCATGCTTTGTAATCGGTGTGCCGATGTGCTCGGTTGGGGTTGCGTTTATGTTCCACACGTATATTGCGCCGGAAGCTTACGAACTTTTGGTAAAAGAAGTTTCGGATAAATACAAGTTTAACGTTGGCAAAGTAAAGACTGTTTACGATTGCTCGAGTTGTGTAGTCAGCATCGTCTTGTCCTTTGTATTTTTTGGTTTTTGGCAGTTTAAAGGAATTGGCTTCGGCACGGTTTTTTGCGCCTTTGTCAACGGATGGTTGCTTACAAGCGCAGATAAAATTTTAAACAAGTTATTCGAGTTTAAAGATGCTTTTAAGTTTAGAAAGTATTTCGAAAAATAGAAATTTAAAGTTATTATAAACAAAAAAGAACGGAAGAATATAAAAGGTTTTCCGTTCTTAAATTTTACACGAAAATAAATTCAGATATGAGCGAAGAATTATTAAAAAACAGAATTAAAGAATTAAAAAAACGCTCCGAAGAGCGCAATATATATACTTTTACGGATTTTTTAAACGAAGAAAGCATTTATTCTTCGGGCGCTACTCTTGGCGACGTGGAATTTACTTGCTACGGAGGGGCGGATTTTGCCGAGCGAAAGATTGTTAGATTCGGCAAAGATTGTAACGGAGAAGAAGAGTTTCCTTTAAGCGTGGTTTACGTCATGCCAAGGGGTAAAGATTTTGCACAAAAGGTAACGCACAAAGATTTTCTGGGAGCGGTTATTTCTTTGGGGATAGAAAGGGACGCCATAGGGGATATTTTTACCGACGGAAAGAGCGCATACGTCGTCGTCAAAAAAACGGTAAAAGAGCTCGTTTTAAAAAACTTAACTTCCGTGGGCAAAAACCCCGTAACGTGCCAAGAAGAAAAAACCATTCCGCAAGAATTTAAACCAAAAACCGAAAGAGTAAGCTTAAACGTAGCGTCTTTAAGGTTGGATTGCGTGCTTTCTAAACTCTATAACTTATCTAGAGAAGACGCCAAAGACCTCTTTGTAAAAAATAGGGTTTTTGTCTTTGGCAAGCCTATTTTAAAGGATACGTATACCCCAAAAGAGTTAGACGTAATATCCGTAAAGGGCTTAGGTAAGTTTGTCTTTTGCAAAGAAGAAGGGATTTCTAAAAAAGGCAGGGTTAAAGCGTGGGTTTTAAAATACGTATAAACGAAAAACCAAAGGTTAAATTTTATAAAAGTGACATAAATTTTAATACGTATAAAAAAATATCAACAAAAATGGGTTGTCGCTGGTAAAACCCAAGATAAATTAAGTAAAGATAAGCGGTTAGGCTAAATGCAACGCTTTTAATAAAAAACAAATAATTAAAAAAGCAATACTTTTAAAAAAACAAATTATTAAATTAGAGCGATATTAAAAAACGCAACCCTTTATTTTAGGGTTGCGTTTTTTTATCAAAAAAAATTATAAAACTTAAAGGGGATTATTTTTCGTAAACTTCCGGCTTTAACACTCCGATTTCCGGCAAGTTTCTATATTGTTCGGCATAATCCAATCCGTAGCCGACGACAAATTCGTTAGCGACGGTAAAACCTTTGTAGTCTGGGGTTAATTCTACCTCTCTTCTTTCCGGCTTGTCAAGAAGGGTACAAATTTTTATAGAAGCAGGGTTTCTTGCGAGAAGAATGCGTTTTAAGTAAGATAAAGTTCTTCCGCTGTCCACGATGTCTTCTACTATAATAACGTGTTTGCCTTCTATGTTTTTGTCGAGATCTTTTATCATTTTTACTTCGCCGGAAGACTTAGTTCCGGAGCCGTAGCTGGAGATAGACATAAAATCCATGCAAACGGGTATTCTCATAGCACGCAATAGGTCGCTGTAGAACAAAACGCTTCCCTTTAAAATGGCAACCATAAGGAGATCTTTTTCTTGGTAGTCGCTAGAGATTTCTTCAGCCATTTGTTGTATTCTTTGATACAATTGGTCTTGGGTTATAAGTATAGATTTTAAGTCTTCGTATAAAACGTTGTCAGGTTTAAAGTTCATAATATACCTCTTTAGTTTTAGTTGACAATTTATAAATCGTTTTAGTATCTTCGTCGATTTTTACTTTATCAGATATTGCTATTCCAAATACTGCTAAAACGTCGTTGCCGTTAGCAAGAAGAGGAATAAAGTCCCTTTGTCTTTCTATAATCTTTTTGTCGGTAAAGTAGTCGTTCAACTTTTTAGTGCCACCGCCAAACTTGGTAAAGACGTCGCCGTTTCTTCTCGTCCTTAAAACCGTTCCTTGCGGAAGCTTATCTCCGTCTATAAAAAACTCGGTTTTTAGTTGTTTGGTAGTGGGCGTATTTGCTTGGTTTACTTCAATCGTATAGTGTAAAAAGTCAAATTTATCTACAGAAAACGGATACGTGGCGCAGTCTTTTTCGCCATCTAAGTAAAGAGTAATGTAGTCGTAATCTCTCGTTGCGACGATCCCTTTAGGAAGAGATATTTTAGAAGAAACGTTTAAATCTATCAAAGAATAAACGTCTTCTGCGTGCCGTCTTTGGTAATCTTTTGTTATACCAAGGTGTTTTAGAGCTATTATCACCTGTCTAAAAAACACGCTTTTTTCTTTGGTAAGGGTAAGTTTTACCGTGTTTCCGTCAAAAGAAACGTTTTTTTGGGCTATATTATAAAGACATAAATCGTCTTCTTTTGCGCATAAAGAAAACCTTTCTATAGCCGATTCTACCTCGGGGAAAACTTCTTTTATTTTAGGAAGAACTGCAAGACGCAAAAAATTCCTCGTATAGTTTTGGTCGGTGTTTGTAGAATCTTCTACGTATGGTATATTGTTACTTAAAACGTAATCGTCTATGGATTTTTTGTCCGTTTTAAGTAATGGCCTAATAATTCTTCCATCGTAGTCCGTAGGGCTTATGCCGGAAACCCCTGTAAGACCGCTTCCTCTTAAAAGATTAAAAAGTATGGTCTCGACGTTGTCGGATTTGTGGTGTGCCGTTGCAACGACGTCGCAAAAGCCGTTTTTTATTGCGTCAAAAAAGCAATCGTATCGCAACAACCTTGCGGATTGTTCTAAAGAAAACCCCGTTTGATTGACGTGCGTTATAGCATCTACAGAATAAAGCTTACATAAAACGCCTGCTTCTTTACAATATTTTTCGACAAAATTGCTATCGTTTACGGATTCTTGTCCTCGAATGCCGTGTTCTACGTTTATTGCGACGACTTTTATTCCTATCGAATTTTTAAATTTTAACAAAAGGTCCAATAAGCACATAGAGTCTTTTCCTCCGGAGAGGGCAACTGCCACCGTTTGACCTTTTTTTATAACCGAAAAATCAAGCATAGAGATATTATAACAAAAGATAAACAAAAATGCAATACAAAAATAAAAAAAGGGGCATCGGATAAAAAATAAAAAAATTATAGCAAAAACAGTTGACAAATAAAAAGTAATCGGGTAAAATAATATAGCATCAACGAGAGAAGATGTTATATATCGCGGAGTAGAGCAGCTTGGTAGCTCGTCGGGCTCATAACCCGGAGGTCGTGAGGTTCAAATCCCACCTCCGCAACCATTTTTTATATATGGCGGCGTAGCTTAGCTGGTTATAGCGGCCGGTTCATACCCGGCAGGTCGTTGGTTCGAATCTGACCGCCGCTACCAAAGAATATTCAATCAACTTAAGATATAAAGGCCCCTTGGTCAAGCGGTTAAGACATCGCCCTTTCACCGCGGTAACACGAGTTCGATTCTCGTAGGGGTCACCAACAAAAGAAGCATCAACCATTAGGTTGGTGCTTTTTTGTTGTGCTATTCTGTAAGGATAGACGAACTCGTAGAGTTCGTAATGAGTGAGCGGAGCGAACGGCATTCTTGCCGAAGGCTCCCACTTTTGTAGGAAATGGCAAGTTTTTTTGATGGTTTGTATTAAAAAACAAACATAAAAAGTTTTATGCTATAATTGTTAAAAAAACTAACGATTTTCGAGTGTTTTGTCGAAAAACATCAAAAACTTTTGACAACGGCAAAGAAATATGCTAAGATAAATATGATTTTGTTTACTTTATATTAAGATTTATATAAACAAAGAGAAAACAAGGGAGTATTTTAGGAGGCTAATTATGGAAGAAAAGAAGATAGACGATTTATTTGATCGTTACTACGCACAAGACAACGAAGAGGAAGAAACCGAAATGGCCGGTTACGCCGTATATAGTGCGTACTCCGCTAGTTGCTGTTAAGAGAGATTTTTTCGCCGAGGTGTTATAAGCGCCTCGGCTATTTTGTTATACAAAGAGAAAAATATAGAAATGTAAAAAAATAACGGAAATACACAAATCGACCAACGCCTATCACGTTTGTTAAAAAAACTAACGATTTTCGAGTGTTTTGTCGAAAAATAGTAAAAACTTTTGACAACGGCAAAGAAATATGCTAAAATAAACACAACATTGAGTGAAAACAAGGGAGTATTTTAGGAGGCTAATTATGGAAGAAAAGAAGATAGACGATTTGTTTGACCGTTACTATGCACAGGACGTCAACGAAGAAGAGGAAGAAACGGAAATGGCAGGTTACGGCATATATGGTCGTTATTCCGTTGGTTGTTGCTAAGATAGATTTTTACGCCGAGGTGTTATAAGCGCCTCGGATATTTTTTTATTCAAAAAGAAAAATATAGAAATGTTAAAAAATAACGGCAATACACAAACCGACCAACGCTTGTAATATTCGTTGTAGATATTGTTATCGCTAAGAGTCAGGATACGAAAATAATAGCCTTGCGCTTGCCAACTTGGAAAAGTTGTTGCGCATGCCTATCTCTTTTGGCTTATCGTTACGGATAAACGCCAAGAAGTCGTGTCCCCAAAAAGACCAAGGGATTTTCTTTGTTGAGAGTTTTCGCTTACGAAAAACGATAAGTTTTTATTGATGGTTTGTATTAAAAATCAAACATAAAAAGTTTTATGCTATAATTGTTAAAAAAATAGCCAATTTTCGAGTGTTTTGTCGAAAAATAGTAAAAACTTTTGACAACGGCATAGAAATATGCTAAGATAAATATAACTTTGTTTCCTTTATATTAAGATTTATATAAACAAAGAAAAAATAAGGATTATTTTAGGGGGCTAATTATGGAAGAAAAGAAGATAGACGATTTATTTGATCGTTACTATGCGCAAGACGTCAACGAAGAGGAAGAAACCGAAATGGCCGGTTACGGCGTATATGGTGCGTACTCCGCTGGTTGCTGTTAAGATAGATTTTTACGCCGAGGCGTCATTGTTTCGGCTATTTTTTATACAAAGAGAAAATTATAGATATGTTTGAAAAAATAACGGTAATACTTAAACCAACCAACGCCTGCAATATTCGTTGTAAATATTGTTATCACGAAGAGTCAGGATACGAAAATAATAGCCTTGCGCTTGCCAACTTGGAAAAGTTGTTGCGCTTGCTTGCCACCAACGTAAAAGAAATCTTAATTACGTGGCACGGCGGAGAACCGACGCTGATGGGCTTGCCGTACTTCGAAAAGGCGGTGGAGTTGGAGCGTCAAGTGGAAAAGGAACACGACAACAATATTAAGTTTGTCAACATTATTCAAACCAACGGCACGCTCTTAAATGCTAAATGGATTAAGTTTTTTAAGGAAAATAACTTTAAGGTAGGCGTGTCCTTTGACGGACCTACGAATAGCGTAACTCGTGAGAAAACAGAGCGCGTTATGGAAAACGTAGGCCTAATGCAAAAAGCAGGAATGCATGTTAGTTGTTTGGCGGTTATTTCTAAGCCAAACATCGACCAAATATCTGTTTACGAATATTTTAAACAACACGGCATACATTGTGTATTCAATCCCATCATAGCCGAGGGTGCCGGCATGACGAATACAGACCTTTTGATTACTTCGCAAGAATATATCGACAGTTCTATTCGTCTTTTTGACCACTGGATATACGATACTAACGGTGTAAATATCTCCTTGTTTTCCGGATATATCTCCACGATTTTAGGAGTGCGTAAAGCTGTTTGTAATAACGTGTCTTGTATTGGCAAATGGATTTGTATGGAGCCGGATGGGAAATTACAACTTTGTTCGCACTTTTCTGGGGACGAGTTCGCTTTTGGAAACGTCAACCAATACGATAGTTTGGACGAGGTGTTTGCCAGCGACAACATTCGTAAATTATTGACGTTGTCTATCAACAAGCGCGAAATTTGTCAAAAGAGCGGTTGTTCTTATTATAAATATTGTCATGGCGGTTGCGTGCATGCGAATATCCGCCAAAATACGATTGAGCGTACGGGTGGATTCGATTGCGAGGCTTTTAAAGCCATTTTCGGACACGTCCAGAAGTTCGTGCAAAAAGCACTTGCCGACAATATCGACATCAATACGCTTAACCCTAACGCCCGTGCGTGTTTTATAGATTACGTTAGTTGCATCAAAGAAGACTAAAGAAAAAAGTAACGATGAAATAATTTCAGTCGTTACTTTCTTACTTTATTTATCTGTGTATATTGATTGACGGCACGAACAAGTCTTTTTTGTTCTGCTTGTGTGTACTCTATAAGACGTGGACAGTCCGCAGATAATCTTTCGGTAACGACACGTTCTAAACACATAGCAAAATATTCGGTGGGATACATCGCAAATATGTCGCTCGTTTCGTTTACCTGCATAGGGGATAATTTTTGTTTGTATTCGTTAGTCATTCTAAAAACGTCTTTTGAGTGTGGAGAAGTGCACACGTAATAATGGCACAGTTCGTGTATAAGCAGTCGCAAGAGACTGTAAAAATGGCGTAACTGTCTAACGTTAACGTAAATGCCCTGTTTGTCAAAATATTTATTTTTGACGTGTACGTAGTAAGCGTCGGCGGGCAAACGGCGGAAGAAAAATTTTACAGGGAAGGGCAACGAAAGCGTTTTGACGATGTTTTTAAACAACGCATAATGATACAATATACGATGCCCTTTTATTTTTTTATAAGTGTTAGAAAAACACGCTAAAATCTCGTCCGAAAGTAGAGGAAAATCTACGGGTGGAGAAGCGAAATCCATGGTTTTAGTGACGAAGTCTAAATAAGCGTCCAGATTTGTACAAATAGCGGCGTTTTTCATACTCGTATTATACTATATCGTAAGAATCAAGTCAAGAAAATCTCAAAAATAGGGGACACTTATGGCAAATATTATGATCAACAATGGTTGCAACTTGCGTTGCCCGTACTGTTTTGCTAGCCAAATTACGGCGGAAGAACAATTTGCAATCAACGAAGAGCAGTTTGATAAAATCGTCGAATATTTAATTCGATCTAATCAAAAAATCATTGGTATTATCGGTGGTGAGCCATTGATTCATCCCAACGTAGATAAACTGTTATTGCGCCTTATTAAGCGCACGGAAAAACTCAACGTACGTGGGTTGGTGTTTACCAACGGTATTGCCTTGGATAAGCATTGGAAAACGATTTCTAACGAAAAAATTGCCTTGCTTATTAACGTTAACTCCGAGGAAGATATCGGTAAAGTTGCGTACGACAGAGTAGTTAAAAACATAGAAGAAGCCGTATTTGAATACGGTATGAGCAATCAAAAATTGACGCTCGGTTTAAACGTTTATAAGCCAACGCAGAACATCGTGCCATTTTTTAATCTCATCGAGCGTGTAGGACATAAGCAATGTCGTGTTTCTATATCCGTTCCGCAAGATCGCAACGTTAATATTTTCGATTATTTCCGTTCCTTCCTTCCTAAAATTAAGGAGATGATGACGATAGCAAACGGCTTGGGAGTACAACTCAATTTCGACTGTAATTTAGTGCCGTATTGCTTACTCGACGAAGAAATGAAAGAGCTTTACGCCAAGAATGAAAGTTTAGGTATGGGTAGAAAATACGTCAGCACCACAAAGTGTTCGGCTTGCAATCCCGTCATGGACATTTTGCCAGACGGTAGTGTAGCGCGTTGTTTTGCCATGTCGGAAATTGACAGACAAAACGTGTTCGATTATGCGAATATCCACGAATTGGCTATGTATTATAAACTTAAAATCGACTATGAAGTGATGAAGCACCCCTTAGAAGAGTGTAAGGATTGCCACTTATTAAAATGTCAAAAATGCTATGGTGGTTGTCTTGCTTTTCACGCTTCAGCGTTGAACAAATAATATGATTGATTTATTAAAAAGACCTACTTATACCTTGCAAATCCCGCCTATATTCGACAACGGCAAAGGGGGGAAACGCAAAAATATCCCTGCGATTGCCATCGTAGAAATCTTGCAACGGCAATTTGGCGATGGTTTAAAAGACGTATCCCTCGTCGAGGAGGGACGTTCGGTGTATTGTAAAGCAAAAACGACGCAAGGGGATAAATTCGTCAAAGTATTTTACGAAAGACGTAACCCCCAAAAGCGGTATAAACTTATGGAAAAGGTGTATGCCGAGGCGGGGAAAGAGTTTCCTGCGCACGTTATCAAGTTTAGCAAGAGTATCTATCTGTCGATAACGCCATGGGTGGACGGTGTGCCACTTACGAATATTTGCGACGACATAACAAAAACGGAGCAACGTCTTGCAGGAGAAGAAGTAGGCAAAGCGTTAAAAGACATACATCGTGTACGAGATTATAAAGATTACGGTGTTAAAAAAGAAAGCATAAAAAAACAGGTATGTAAGGCGTACTTGTGTTTAAAGTTGATTAAAGAAAAGGATTACGACGCTTGGCGATTGTATAAGTTTATAAAAGCGCATTATAAAAGATTAGAAAAGTGTTTCGTGCTTTGCCACGGTGATATGCACGCCAACAACGTGCTTTGCAATCGAGAAAAAGGGGCATACACACTAATTGATTACGATAGTATGACGGCGTGTTCGCCGTATATAGATATTGCGCCACTTATGTTTTTGCCAAAATCACTTGCTCCGTTTGTCAAGAGTGTAGCGGAAGTGCTTTTCTCTGAGGAAATCGACGAGTTGTCGTTGGCTACTGCGGTGGCGTTGTACGGATTGACGCATATACAATTTAACGGCACGTTTGTAAAACGGGCGATAGAAATAATAGACGGCTTGGAAAGATAATTATGTACGGCTACGTAAACGAAGTGAAGGAAAAACTCGATAAAGAAGAGATGGAATGCTATAGGACGTATTATTGTCGTATTTGTAATGCTTTGAGTTTGCGTTACGGTTATCGCTATCGTTTGCTTGTAAACTATGACGTCGTGACGTATATGATTATCACAAAATTGGCGGTAGGCGATACCTTTTATTGTTACAAACACCGTTGTCAAGCAAAGCATCTCAGCGGTATGTCCGCATTTAAAGAGGATAGGTTGGGACAGTTTTTTGCAATGTTGACGGCAAAGGGAATGTCTGTTGCCATTACGGATAAAATACAAGACGGCGGTAAGAAGAAATATAAATTTTTCTCGTGGTTTTTTAAAAAGGCGTTTGCGTCCAAAGACGAAAAGGAAAACGCCGTTACCCAAAAAATATCTATGCGCATGCAAGAATTATACGAACTAGAAAAGCAAAACAGCAAGGACGTTATGCTGTATTTGCAATACTATGCCGATTCTATTTTGATGTGTATAGACGCATATTATTCCAATATTGCATGGCCGTATCGAGAGCTTATCCGTCAAGTGGCGTGTTTTACCGATTATATGGATATGTTACAAGATTACGACGACGACGTAAAAGAGGGAGCGTTCAATCCTCTTGTCAGTAGCGACTTGCCAACCCTTCAAGCGTATTTAGGTAAGCATTGGCAGGACGTACATGCCATTATAGACGATATGACTAAAAAAATGAACAAGGCTTTAAAAGAAATTAGAGAAACTTCTCCCAAACACGAGTGGGAGATTTTAGTAAAGACGATAAAATTAGTTATACCGCAAACGGTTAAAAAAGTAGTTACGGGCAACTCGGACCGTTCTTCCTTTTTGCCAACAGACTAAAACGTAAAGGAAACGACTATTCCGGCACTTGGGATAAGTTTAATATTCGTAAGGATGGCGATTTAGGAAATCGTTATTCTTATACGACGTAAAAAAAATTGGTGCTATGGGTGCTTTTATCCCTATTATTTTTGTAATTAAGGAGAAGTTATGTACGGATATTTAAGAGATTTAACTTTACATAAAAGCACGGCTGATCCCGTGGCGTATCGTGGATATTATTGCGGTATGTGTTGTGCCATTGCTCATGTGCTAGGGGCAAGCAAAGTTTTTTTGAACAATCGTGACATCGTAGGGGTTGCCATTTTATTGAAGCTCAACCGTGGTCAAGAGTGTACGGCAAAATGCTGTTATTGTTTTACTAAAAAAGGCAAATCGAAATATACGACAGAGTGGAAGAAGATGGTCATATTTTCCGTGGGCCTTTTGTATGCAAAAGTTCTTGACGACATTGAGGACGGCAATGAGAAAAAAGCGCAAAAGACGCTTAAAAAGATAGAAAAAACGCTAGCGAAATGCAACGAAATCGTGCCTGATTTTACCAAACAAATCGAAGACATTATGGGAAGATTTTTCGAAAAAGAAAAAGCCAGCAAGAGCATTTTGGAGCAGGGAGAATTTTTTGGTGAAAGTTTCGCCGAGATGCTGTCGATTCTCTTTGATGCGGAAGAACCTATCATGCTTGATCGCCTACGTGCGCTTGCGGTTTGGTACTGCTTAGTAGACGCCGTGGACGATTACGAAAAAGATTACAAATCGGGTGGTAAAAATCCGCTGTTTGCCATCGCCAAAAAGAAATCTCTCAAAGATTTTGACGAGAGCGAAAAACAGGAGTTAAAAACTATAACGGAAGAGGTTTGTGCGAGATTAAAAAAACTTTCGCCAAATCCATGCGTGGACAAAGAAGACGAAATGATAGAGTATTACTTTAACGTCTGGTGTCCATCTCAGTTAGAAAAATTATTAAAAAAAATAGAAAATAAAGGATAAAAAGGAAAGGGAAATAATGGCTAAAAAGGAAAAGAGTAAAAGAGATTTTGTAGAGCATGTCGTAAATTATGAAGGCAAGTGCTATCGTTATGAAGAATCGGGCAAGGGAGAAAGAGTTTTGCTTTTGCCGGGCGGTGGTATGGAGCCGGGCTTATATGCAAGAATTGCAAACGAATTGTCTAAAAATTATTGTGTAATCAATCTTGCACGTATCGGTCGTGCAAAAATGCCGGCTCGTCCAGACGACTTTTTGTTGGATGCCGAAGCAGACTACTTTGTACCGTTTTTGCAGACGATGAACATCGATTATATCGTGGGACATAGTTCGGGTGCAACGCTCGCCGTCGTGTTGGCGTGGCGTTTAAACGTCAAGGGTATGGTAATTTACGAACCTCCTATTTGTGACAAAGAAGATTGGTTAGAGCCATTTAGAAAATTGCGCGACAACGGTCATTACATCCGTGCCGTCCGCTACGCAATGAAGGGTATGTCGGCATCTCCTTTTGATAAATTGCCACGTATCATTACCTTGCCAATATTTGGGTATGTGTACAAGAAGAATAAAGCGTACGTCATCACGTTTGAAAATTGTATTTTAAGCGAAATGAAGGGATTAAATCCCGTTTACGAGGAAATCCTTGGTGGAAGAAAAATTACTACGCCAACCCTCGTATGTATGGGCGATAAAACCTCGAAGATGCTTAAAGTAACTACGCAAAAATATTATGAAGCTTGCGAAAAGGGTAAGTTAAAAATTTATCCTAAATATTCGCATATTAATCCGCTTATGGAGCCGGAAACGTTTTGCGGCGACGTAAAAACTTTCTTTGACAGTTTATCTCAGCAGTAGAATAATAAAAGCGTACCCAACAATTATCGTTCGGGGTACGCTTTTTTGTTTGTGTCAAGACAATTACCCGTCGTAGTGCAAAATAAAGTTTTGGGTAGTTTTAGAAAAATAAAAGTATTTGTTTTTTCGGGCGGGAATTGTATACTTTAATATCAAACTTTATAGGGTGGGGCTAAATGTCCTGCCCTTAATTTATAATAAAAAAGAGCGTAAAGCGAACATAAAAGTGTAGGTTTTAGGTTTTTTCTTTTGCAAATGTTTTAGTTTTAGCCGAGCCGATTTGTATCAAGCCAAGCACACGTCCTACTGTCACTTACCAAAGTTTAGAGAAACTTTAGGGAAACAAAAGTATAGTGTTTTTGTTTATTTATTTTTCTTACGCACGCCAAAAGAGATTGAAATTTTTTAAAATATGTGCTATACTAATAACGCTACACAATTTTAATATCGAAACAGCATACGTTTGGTAAAAGCGTAGGCTTTGCTCGCCATATCTGTTTCGATGTGAATTGTGTAGCAACAATGAGCGAAACTGCGTTTTTCGGTGCGTAGTTTCGGCTACGCACTTTTTACTTAACGGAGGGGAATTATGAACGAAAATCGAAAAACAGTTGTTGGTATTGTGGTAGGCGTATTAATAGGAATAATAGCCATTGTCGGATTTTCTCTTTTTGGAATTTTTGTTTTAGGTCCTGATAAAGGACATTATATAGGTGACACAATAAAATACGATAATGTAGAAATTGTTGTGACGGATGTTTCTGAAAAAGTTTACAACAGCGATAGTTTTAATGGCTATACGCTCACAGTTAACTTAAGTCGGATCGTAGCCATGTCGTTC
>JAZNFL010000299.1:0-1915 GCA_045589135.1 Christensenellaceae bacterium | reverse complement strand
GGTTAAATTGGCGGAAGGTTTAATAATAATTTGCCGTATTTTGTTTTTTTAAAAGATAAAAACGAGATATAAAGCAAAGCGACTGTACAAACGACTTTTTAACCGATATTGATAAAGGCAAGTTAAAATGAAGTTTTACAACACGTTGACAAGACAAAAAGAAGAATTTATCCCCATATCCGGGAACAAGGTAAACATGTACGCTTGCGGAATAACGGTTTCGGGCGAGGCGCACATTGGACATACTTATCAAGCGCTTATTTACGACGTAATAAGAAAGTTTCTCGTAAAGCAAGGTTACGACGTAACCTACGCACGTAACTACACCGACGTAGACGACAAGATTATTGCAAGATCTAAAGAAACGGGTATCCCTGCGGACGAATATGCGGAGATGATGATTAAAAAGATAGACTCCGTCATGGACGAAATGCAGATAGGCGAGCCGGATTTGTGGTTGAGAGCCACTTGCAATATGGACAACATAATAGACTTTATAAAGGTCTTGGTAGAAAAGGGCAACGCTTATCCGACAAAGAAGGGCGACGTTTATTTTTCGGTAGAATCCTTCCCCGGATACGGAAAGCTTTCTAACAGAAATTTAGAAGACGCAATAAGCGGAGTTCGTATAGACAGCGACGAAGAAAAAATTAACCCGTTAGACTTTGCTTTATGGAAGTCTGCTAAAGAGGGAGAGATTTCTTGGCAATCCCCTTGGGGACAAGGCAGACCGGGCTGGCATATAGAGTGTTCTGCAATGAACCGTGCGGCTTTTGGAGAGCAAATAGATATACACGGTGGCGGTAGGGATTTAATTTTCCCCCATCACGAAAACGAGATTGCTCAAACGGAAGCTTTGACGGGTAGACAGTTCGTAAAGTATTGGGTACACAACGGACTTATAAAAGTAAACGGACAAAAGATGAGTAAATCTTTGGGCAACAGCCTTTTAATGAGCGATTTGCTTAAAAAGTATTCTAACGAGTCCATAAAGTTTGCCCTTTTGCAAACAAATTACAGAAACGACATAAACGTTACGGACGATCTTTTCCCCGAAGCAGAAAAGCATCTTTACGAATTTTATAAGGTGATAAACGATGCGGAAAAGTTAAACGGAGAAGGTTTAAATAAGTCCATAGACGAAGAGTTCGACAAATGCATGGCGGACGATTTTAACACTGCTTTAGCAATAGCAAATTTATACGGTTATTTTAAGAGTGTTAAGGCTAAAATCAAAGCAGGAGATAAAACTGCAACCGCAGACGTAAACCAAATTAAAGAAACTTATTCTTTGCTCGGGCTTTTTAAAACGCCTTCTAAAGATTTTATAGAGTATTACGAGGCAAAGTTCCCCGCAGAAGAAATCCCTCAAGAAGTTTTACAAAAAGCTCAACAAATTCAACAGGCAAGAGCAGTCAAAGACTATGCGACTGCAGACGTTCTCAGAGCAGAGATAACGTCCTTAGGATACGCCGTACAAATAACCAAAGAAGGAGTAAAAGTCGTCAAGGCTTAAAGCATAAATATGATAACGTCTAAAGAATTAAGAAAATCATGGATTAAATTTTACGAAGATAGAGGACACGTAAATATCGGTTCGGTGTCCTTAATAGGGGACGGAACGACGGGAGTTATGTTCAACGTTGCCGGAATGCAACCGCTTATGCCGTATCTTCTCGGACAACCCCACCCAATGGGAACAAGACTTTGCAACGTGCAAGGTTGCGTGCGTACGGTAGATATAGAGTCGGTTGGCGACCCTACACACTTTACGTTTTTCGAAATGATGGGAAACTGGTCGCTTGGCGATTACTTTAAAAAAGAAAAGACCAAATGGTCGTTCGATTTATTGACGGAGGTTTTCGGTCTTAAAAAAGAAGAGATTTGTTCTACCGTATTCGAAGGAAACGAAGCC
>JAZNFL010000298.1:0-3154 GCA_045589135.1 Christensenellaceae bacterium | reverse complement strand
CGGGGGACGTTTTCGATACTTACGTTCCCAAAAGCGAAGCGGAGGATCTTTTTTACGAAATAATCAATAAAATGGCAGGAGGAAAGCGTGCCGTTATAGTTATAAGCGGAAATCACGACGATGCAACGAGATTGTGCGCATCCGATCCTTTGGCGGAAAAATTAGGTATATATATTTACGGAAACGTCAATTCCGTTACTGCAAAACTCACACAAGGAAGAAAAATAAACTTAGTTTCTTGTGGAGAGGGTTATTTTATATTGCAAAACGACAAAAAAGAGTCGGTATATTTTGCGACGTTGCCATATCCAAACGAACAAAGGTTTAAAGAAAAGGTCTTAGAAGAGGTTTCTTACGACCAAAAGGTAAAAGGTTGGTTAGAAAAATGTGTAAGTGCAAACGTTGACGGATTGCCTGTCGTTGTGGTTTCTCATATTTTTATGGCTGGTAGCGTTACTTCTGAAAGTGAAAGAGAAATAGGTCTTGGCGGAGCAAGAGCCGTAACAAAAGACGCTATTCCTAATTGTCAATACGTGGCTCTTGGACATATACACAAAAGACAAGTAGTTGATAAAGAAAAAAATATTATATATAGCGGTTCGATACTTCAATATGCTTTTGACGAATGCAATTCAGAAAAAAGTGTAACAATTTTCGATATAGAAGACGGACAGTGTAAAAACTTAAACGTAATTCCTTTAAAAAAGGGAAAGAAAATGGTTAGAATAACTGCAAAATCGGTATCGGAAGCAAGCAAATTGTTGCAAGAAAACTTTCCTAATTACGTAGAACTCACTTTAGATATCGGCAGACCGATAACCGAAACGGAAAATAAACTTTTAGTAAACGAAAATCCAAATCTTATAGTTTTAAGATTGATAAGTGATGCAAGCAAATCGTACGAACAAACCGAAAGAAGAGATTTGCTCAGTGATAAGGATTTATTTATTGCGTATTATAAGTCAAAATATAACAAAGAGCCGGAAAAAGCTATTTTAGAATTGTATCTTGATTGCTTAAACGAAGAGGAGGAAGAATGAAGCCTATAAAACTTAAAATAGAAGGGGTAAAAAGTTTTACTGAAGAAGTAGTGGTTGATTTCGAAAAACTCTTATCCGGTGGCTTGTTTGGTATATTTGGTGATACCGGCAGTGGTAAAAGTTCGATATTAGACAGTATAGTTCTTGCTTTATACGGCAAGACGAGTAAGACAAATCAAAAGACGGAATTTGTAAATACCAAATGCTTCAAAGCTAAAGTTGACTTTTCTTTTGGGATTATAATAAATGGAGAAAGAAAGGTTTTTAACGTTGTAAGAGAGTTTAATTTAAACAAAAATCGAGAGAGCAAAGACGTAAAAGCTACTTTGTACGAAGTGTTAAGCGATGGTTCTATAGTTATGGTGGAAGACGGCTCTATAAGGGTAACCCATAAAATAGAAGAGATAATAGGTCTTGGTATAGACGAGTTCGAAAAGTGTATCGCTTTACCACAAGGTCAGTTTTCTTCTTTCGTTAATTCGGATAGAGCAACGAGAATAAAAATGATGGGTAAGCTTTTCGATTTAGAGCGTTTTGGAGATTCTTTAGCAAGAAAGGTAAAGGGTAAAAAAAATCAAATCGATAACGATATAGCAGAGTTGAACGGGCGTCTTACTGCCATTATGGACAATATAGAAGTTTCTTCTAAAGAATTAGAAGAAAAGTATAACGAACTTATAAAAGAATTCGAAGAAGCAAACAAAAAATATTTAAAAAACAAAGAATATATCGACAATTTTAAAGAAATTTATGTTTTGCATAAATCATTGGATTCGTTGTCTTATAACTTAGAAGAACTTCTTAAAGACAAAGAAAAATTCGACAAAAAAGAAGTTATGCTTTTAAACTACGACGTTGCAAAAACCATATCTTTGCAAGCGGAAGAATATTCTTTAATGAACAAAAATTTAAAACAAAACCAAGCGTATTTTGATAATTTGAGCGCAACAAAAAATAAGCTTATTTTAGATAATGCGGAAACCGAAAGTAACTACGTAAAGTTGGCGGAAATGCGCAAAAAGTTAGACGAGAGCAATCTTTTGTTGGGGCAAACGTCAAAATACGAAGAAGTTTATAAACAAACTTTAGAGCATTTAAGAGATAAAACCAAACTCTATAAAGATTTAGAAGAAGCAAAAAAATCTTTGCTAAAACAAAAAACAGAACTCAATAAACTTTTGGATTTAAAGGCAGATTTAATTAAAGAATTTGAGGCTTTAAAAGGTTTATCCATAGACGAAGTCGCCGATGCTTTTGCTCAAGGAAAAATTAAAGACGTCCGTTTGGAAGAATTAGAGTTTTTAGTAAAATTCATAGAAAAGTTGGACGATTATAAAGATAATTCCGTTTTGCATAAATTTGTGTCTGACGTTGTTTGGACGAGAAAATCTAACGTGGAAGAAAAAGTTGTCGACGTCAAAAATATCGACGCAAATTACGCATTGCAACTTTTAGAAGAGTTTAAAAATTTAACTTCCGAAAAAGATCGTTTAAATGGCTTAATGATGGAAATTGGCACTAATCACGATGCCGTCAATTCTAAGATTTCCGTTTTAAACGACAAGATAGACGAAATAAAATCTAATATAATTCGTTGCGAAGATTTTATTAAAGTAAAAACGGATGAGATCAATTCTTTTACTAATGGCGTTCCTCTGCAAGATTTCATCAAGTCTTTAAATAACGAGATTTATTTTTTAAAAGAGAGAATAGATCGCACAGAAAGGAGTTATTTAGAATTTAAAGAAAAACAAAACGATTACGATAAAAAATTAGCCGTTGTCGGACAAGAGATAGAATCCTTAAAAGGATCTATGTCTAATCTAGAAATTAAAATTAAATCTTCTTTTAATTCTAACGTAAAAGATACCAAAGTTGCACGAGAAATTATTGCAAACTTCCCGGATAAAATCAAACTCAAAGAAGAAATCGATGGGTATAAATCTCAAATTTTTTATTTGACGCATCAAAAAGAAGAAGTTTTGAAGGCGATACACACGCCCGATTACGATTGTAATAAGTACGAACTTGCCTTAAAAAATTACGAAGAATTATCTAATATTTTAAATAACTTAAAAGAAAATTTAATTATTTATAAAAATAATTTAAAAAAC
>JAZNFL010000297.1:0-3395 GCA_045589135.1 Christensenellaceae bacterium | reverse complement strand
TTGACGAATAATTCTTTAACGGTAAAACCGTTTGAGCAAAAACTTAAAAGTGGTTGATTATATTGACTTTTTGATACTATTACTTTTTGCATTCCGTTTGATTTATCAAATTCTTTACCTATTAAAACGTAACAACCTTTACACCAAGCAACACCGTATGATTTTTTATCTTTAATAGCGCCTTTAAACTCTTTTGAACTATTTAAACATACTGTTTCTTTAGGCAATTCTAAACCAATGCCATAAGAAACTACGTCGGGAAACTTTCCTTCTTTAAAGCTGTTTTCAGCACTTTGTATAGAATAAGAAGAAACCGACACCAAAACGTTTTTATTCTTTTTAGAAAATTCTAAACCTACCCAATTTAAAAAATCTTGTCGAGAGCCCTTGCCTCCCTCAAAGGAATCTATTTGCCATACTTCGATTATTGTTTTTTCGTTAGAAGTTGTCGTTTTTTGCGGAGTAATTTTATCAATACCTATAATCAATGATAAAATTACACTTGTTATGCAAGCAAATCCGCAGAATATTCTCAATAAAACTTTCATCATTTAATTATATGTAACGAATTTTTTATAAATGTTAAAATAAGCAACAAACAAGCTCCTTTAAAATATTTTTTGTATTAAAAATCGCCCCAAAATAGACAACCATAAAATAACTACAACAAAAAACACAAATTAAAAAACAGACGTCTAAAAAGACGTCCGCTTACTTAAATATATTGTTTTATAAATACTTATTTGTTAAACGCCCTATCCAATAATTCGTCAACGGCGTTGTACCCGGTTTCTTCTAATCTATATTTTTTAGCTGCCGTTTCTATTACGATAGGGATATTTCTACCGGGAGAAACTGGGATTTGAATCTTTTGAACACTTATTCCTAAAATATCGACCAAGCTCTTTTCGTTGCCTAATCTTTCGTAATTTTGTCCTTTATCCCAAGGAACTAACTCCGCTACTATGTTTATACCTTGCTCGGGTCTTATTGCTCCCGAACCATACATAGTCTTTACGTTGATTATACCTAATCCTCTAACTTCCATAAAATACTTTACGTTTTCTGGAGAAGAACCAATTAATTCTCCGTTTATAGATTTTATAGTAACGCTATCGTCGGCAATAAGTCTATGTCCTTTCGATATTAAATCAAGAGCAGTTTCACTTTTACCTATTCCTGCATTTCCGGTTATTAAAACACCTACGCCAAAGATATCAAGTAAAACACCGTGCATTCTTGCAGTAGGGGCTAAAAGTTGACTTAAATACCCCATTAATTTAGAAATAAGATTGGTAGTTACGTCGTCAGAAGAAAAAATAGGACAATTATATTTTTGAGCAAAGTTTTCTATCTCTTCGAAAACGGGCAAATTTCTCGAAATAATCAAACACGGTATCTCTCGTTTAAAAAGTTCTTCTAAGCAATTTTTTCTTGCTTTTTCCGGAATTGTTTTAATAAATTCGTGTTCTGCCTTACCTATAATTTGAAATCTTTTATTGTCAAAGTGTTGGTAAAAACCAGCAAGTTGAAGCCCCGGTCGAGCTACGTTAGTGGTCGTAACGTTTACTACCGACCTTCCTTTATAGACGACTTTTAAATTTAAATCTCTCGCCAAATCTTCTACTGCTATTTGCAAAGGAAAAGTTTGCGTTATAACGTTTACGGACTGATTCATTTTTTATTCTCCTTTTATAGTTCCGTTAAAAAAGTCTCTTATGTTTTGTGCAAGAACAGGACCTATACCTTCGATTTCTTGTAATTCTTTAAGTTCTGCCCTTTGCAAATTCTCTATATTTTTAAATTTTTCCATTATCAATCGTTGTTTTTGTACCCCAACACCGTCAATTTCCGACAGTAAGGATTTTAAAGACCTCTTTCCTCTGAGGTTTCTATGATAAGTAATGGCAAACCTATGTGCCTCGTCCCTTATTCGCATAAGCATTTGCAAAACGTAATCCCTATGGCTTAAAACTATAGGCGATAAACTGTATTGTGTAAATATCTCTTCTTCTCTCTTTGCCAAAGATATAATTTCGAAATCAACGTTAAACTCGTCGGTTATTTGTTTGACGGAAGATAATTGCCCTTTGCCTCCGTCGATAATTATTAAATCTGGTTTAGGAAAGTTTTCTTCTTCGCTAGTGCCAAGTTTAGATAATCTTCTAAAAATAACCTCTTTAAGACAAGCAAAATCGTCGTTGCCTTCAACGGTTTTTATTTTAAACCTTCTATATGACGATCTGTCCGCTTCTCCGTTTTTAAACACTACCATAGAACCTACTTTATCCGTACCGCTTACGTGCGATATGTCGTAACACTCTATTCTTTCCGGATAACGCTTTAAGTTTAAAACTTCTTGAAGCTTTTTACAAGCGGTTATCGTCATATCCTCTTTGTGTTTAATTTTATTGACTGTTTTTTCGAGATAATCCAAGGCGTTTTTCTCCGCCATATCGATCAATTGTTTTCTTATGCCAATCTTTGGGAAAATAATAGAAACGCTTTTAGAAAACTTTTCTTTAAAATAAGTCTCGGTTTCTTTTGCATCGTCAAGTTCGATATTGACGGCTATTTCGTCAGGCATATCCTTGCCTTCGGAGTAGTATTGAAGCAAAAAATTCGATATCGCTTCTTGAGCGTCTAAAGAAACGCCTTCCAAAGAAAAGTTTTTACCGCCTTGCATTCTACCCTTTCTCGTAATTAATACGTCTATCGCTCCGTTTATTCCGTCAGAAACGTAAGATATTACGTCTAAATTGCTAAAATTATTTAAAGCGGTAATCTTACGCTGTTTTATCTTGTCTATCATCACAAGTTTATCTCTGCAAGAAAGTGCTGTTTCGAACTGTTCTTTTTCGGCAAACTTTAACATCTTTTCTTTTAAGATTTTTTCTGCGTATTCGTCGTTACCGTTTAAAAAGTCTATTGCTCTATCGACTTTTTCTCTATATTCTTGTTGAGAAATCTTCCCTGCACAAGGGGCTGAACATTTAAAAATGTGATAATTTAAGCATTCTTTTTTTTGTTTTACACCTAAAGATAAAGAGCAAGGCCTAATTCCATATGCAAGATTGATAATTTCTAGCATATCGTTAACACTGACACCGTTCATATACGGGCCGAAATATTTTGCCCCGTCCTTTTTTATGATTCTCGTTATTTTAAAGGTGGGGAAATTCTCTTTTAAATCAATTTTTAAATACGGATAAGTTTTATCGTCTTTAAGTAAAATGTTATATCTCGGCTTATGTTTTTTTATAAGGTTATTTTCTAGTGATAACGCATCGGCTTCCGATTGGGTAATTATATAATAGAAATCCACGATATTATTAACCATAGCCATGACTTTTTCCGTCTTTACGCTATTATGAAAATATTGCGAAACTCTATTT
>JAZNFL010000296.1:0-6300 GCA_045589135.1 Christensenellaceae bacterium | reverse complement strand
TAAGTAACTTATTGTCAAAAATCGTATTTTTTTGTTCTTCTTTGGTGGGAGAATCCTTTCCTAAACCGTTATCTTTAGAAGAAGAAAGGAAGTATTTAAAAGCTTATCGAGAAGACGGAGATATAAGAGCGAAAGAAATATTGATAGAACACAACATGAGGTTGGTTGCCCATATCGTCAAAAAATATCAAAATGCAGGAGAAACAGACGATCTTATTTCGGTTGGATCTATTGGACTTATAAAAGCCATAAATACTTACGAACCGTCTAAAGGCACTCAACTTGCCACTTACACTGCAAGATGTATAGAAAACGAAATTTTAATGATGATACGGGCAAATAAAAAGTATAAAAATACAGTTTCTTTAAACGACGCCGTCGGCACGGACAAAGACGGCAACGAACTCACTTTAATGGATTTATTGTACGACGAATCAGAAAGCGTTATAGAAAAGGTGGAATATTCTGCAGTAAAAGAAAAATTTATACAAGTCATTCAAAATTGTTTAACGGACAGAGAGTATCGGATTATCGTTATGCGTTACGGCTTGCAAGACGGAATTTCTATGCCACAAAGAGAGGTCGCAAAGGCGTTAGGGATTTCCAGATCTTATATTTCGAGAATAGAAAAGAAAGCAATATCCAAAATACGAGAAGAAATAAAAAAAACAGAGTTTTTTAAAGAATAATAAAAAACGTTTTAAAAGGGAATAAAAATGGGAAAATAACGATTTAACGGAGATGTTTACGGCAAAAAATTACAAATAAAAACGCAGATATATAAAAGGTTTGTACATTTTATCAAAAAGATTGACTACGGGAGATAAAAATGATAAAATTAAATAGCAAGCAAGTCTATTGCGATAGTTTATAAATGCAAAAATACGGCTTTGCCGTAAAGTAAGGAGAATTATGCCGTATACGCTTATTACGGGTAGTACCGGGGTGTTGGGTAAAGCTTTTTGCATGCAATTTGCAAAAAGGGGTAATAATCTTTTTTTATCCGGAAGAAGCAAAGAAAAATTGCAAAAATTAAAAGACGAGATTACTTTAAGTTATCCCAATATTAAAATTGATTTTTTCCCTTGCGACTTACAAAACAAAGAAGATAGAGAATCAACTTTTGCATATATAGATAATTGCGGGTACGAAATAGATAGGCTTGTAAACGTTGCGGGTGCAGACGTGCAAAAACCTTTTTTAGAATACGACCAACAAAAGGTTGCCTTTCAGATAAGGGCGACGTTTGAGGGGGCTGTTTCTATGACGTTATACGCTCTTTCTAAATTTAAAGCAAAAGGAGAAGTTTTAACGGTTTCCAGTATGTCAGGCACGACTCCAATGCCTTATTTTGCTCTTTATTCTGCATGTAAAGGTGCTTTGACTTCTTTTATGAAGTCCATAAGGTACGAAGTAAAAAATAAAGGAATTAAAGTCGTTACGGTAGCGCCGGGAGCAATACCTACGAGAGAAGATATAAAAGAGGATATAAAAAAGCAAGGTTTGACGGGTAAACTTTCTTGTAAGTCGGTCGATTACGTCGTCGAAAAAAGTTTAAAGGCTTTAAAGAAAAACAAAGCTTTTACCGTTCCGGGATTTTTTAATAAATTAGTGTATTTTTTAACAAAAATTACTCCTTCTAAGATACAGATGAAGGTTGTAGAAAAAAAATTCAAAAATAAAACTAAGGATGCATTTTAATTATGAGTTACGCAGATAAAGTTTTTATACAAAACTGTAAAGAGATAATAGAAAACGGAGTTTGGGATACAGATTTAAACGTAAGACCAAAGTGGCTTGACGGCACGCCTGCCCACACCGTAAAAAAATTTTGTATAGTAAATCGTTATAATTTACAAGAAGAATTTCCTATAATGACGTTGAGAAGAACTGCTTTTAAGTCTGCAATAGACGAAATTTTGTGGATTTGGCAAAAAAAGTCCAATAACGTAAAAGACTTAAACAGTCATATTTGGGATAGTTGGGCGGACGAAACGGGCAGTATCGGTAAGGCTTACGGATATCAACTTGGAGTAAAGCACCACTATAAAGAAGGTGATATGGACCAAGTTGACAGGGTTATTTACGATTTAAAAAACAACCCTAATTCTAGAAGAATTATGACCAATATATATAATTTTGCCGACTTGTCGGAGATGCACCTTTATCCTTGTGCTTATTCTATGACTTTTAACGTTTCTGGAGACACTTTAAACGGAATTTTAAATCAAAGAAGTAACGATATGTTGGTTGCAAATAATTGGAACGTCGTTCAGTACGCTATTCTTTTGATAATGCTTGCGCAAGTTTCCGGACTTAAAGCAGGAGAGTTAGTTCACGTTATTGCGGACGCACATATTTACGATAGACACATACCGATAATTGAAGAAATGTTTAAAAATCCTCAATATCCGGCACCAAAACTCAAGGTAAATAAAGAAGTTAAAGATTTCTATAAGTTTACGGTGGACGATTTCGAACTCGAAGATTATAAAGCGACTCCGTTAAAATCAAAACCGGAGGTGGCTGTATAATGAAGGCTATAGTTGCCGTTGACAAAAATTGGGGTATTGGCAAAAATAACGGGCTTTTGTTTTCTTTAAGCGAAGACATGAAGTTCTTTCGTCAAACGACGACTGGTAAAGTCGTTTGTATGGGCTACAATACTTTGCTTTCTTTTCCGGGAGGAAAACCTTTAAAAAACCGCATTAACGTCGTTATTGCGACAGAAGGCGTACAAAGGGAAGATTGCGTAATAGTACACAGTTTACAAGAGCTTTCTAAAGAGTTAAAAAAATATGATAACCAAGAGATTTTCGTAATAGGTGGAGCGATGTTTTACAGAAGTATGCTCGACTATTGCGAAGAAGTTTACGTGACCAAGGTCGACGCCGATGGCGGAGCAACCGTCTTTTACGAAAATTTAGACAAACTTCCAAATTGGACTATGGTAAAAGAAGGAGAAGAAATAGAAGACAACGGATATAAAATTCGTTTTACCGTCTATAAAAATTCTGCGGTTAAACCTTTTTAACGATTGTTTTTTTAAGTAAGTTCTGGGTTTATACAAAATTTATCAATTAGATTTTGTGTAAAATAATTTAAAGGCGACTAAAAGTTTGTTTTTATTCGTTTAATAATTTATTCGTGGTAGTAAATAAGATTAATAAAAATTAAACCGTTTAACGTCGGGCGTTTTTGCTCTAAGTTAAGCGGTTTTTTGTTTTTGGAAAGAAATATAAAAAAAAGAAATATAACAACAAGGCAAAGTATAGTTGTTTTTAAAGGACAAATCATTGTTGTACTTTGGACCAAAAAACAAGTTATATAACAAATTTCGTCATAAATTATAAAACGCAAGATGTTATAATAAAATTGGCAACGATTAGATAAAAATAGTTTTTGTAATATTTAGACGGAGAATAACAATGGCACGAAAAATAGTCGTCACGTCCGGAAAAGGTGGGGTAGGAAAAACTTCCGTTACGGCAAATCTTGGTATAAAATTATCTTCTATGGGCAAAAAGGTGGTTCTTATAGACTTGGATATAGGACTTAATAATTTAGATATCGTCATGGGTGTAGAAAGTAAAATCGTGTACGATATCGTAGACGTAATAGAAGGCAGATGTAGGGCTAAACAAGCACTCGTTCAGTGTTTTGACAAGCCTAATCTTTTCGTTATGTCTTCCGGAAGTAAAACGGCAAAAAACAGAATAAGCGGTCAAAACGTAAAAGTTATAACGGAAGGGTTAGATTGCCTTTTCGATTATATTATAGTCGATTGCCCTGCGGGTGTGGATTATGGATTTCATAGAGCTGTTTCCGTCGCAAGCGAAGCTATAGTGGTTACAACCCCGCATATTTCGAGCATAAGAGATGCGGATAAAACCATAAGCGTTTTAAGAAGTTACGATTTAGACGATGTATATCTCGTGGTAAATATGGCGAGGGGCGATATGGTTGTCGACGGTAACGTTTTAAGTCCGGAGAGCATAGAAGAAGTTTTAAAAATCCCCCTTATAGGTGTTATCCCAGAGGACGATAAAGTCTTTTTGTCTTGTGGCTCGGATTGTTTTTATAGGAAAAAATCCGGAAAAGCGTTTAAAATGCTTGCAAATAATTTAGAAAAAGGAACTAAGCGCATTTACGCTTGCACTAAAGGTTATAAAGGCGTTTTAGGAAGTATAAAAAGGAGTTTAAAAAGATCTCTATGACGGCACGTGGACAAAAAAACAGATTGCAAAAAGTTATCAAAAAGGATAGGATGGGAGCGACGGATTCGGCAATAGCGGTTATTTCTAACGATATTCAACGGGTATTAAAAAACTATTTTAGTTTAAAAAACGATATAAATTTAAAAATAGAAGTTAGTTCTAAAGGATATTTAATACGTGCTGAGGCACAAGCGGATGCGTTTAAAAATTTTACTTGTAGCGAGGATTTATAAAAATAAGCAAATACGGCGTAAAAATCCTTGAAAAACCGTAGTCTGATATGGTAAAATTGTTACGGAGAAGAAAGATGGAATTAAGACCTTATCAACAAGACTGCATAAACGTAATAGACAATTTAACGTCGGGGACGGGTTTGGTTTCTATGGCTACGGGGCTTGGTAAAACCGTAGTTTTTTCTCATATTAAAAGGCGTGGAAGAATGCTTATACTGTCCCATAGGGACGAGCTTGTTAGACAACCGCAAAAATATTTTACAAATTGTTCTTTCGGAATAGAAAAGGCAGGGGAAACCAGCAACGGCGAAGACGTAGTTTCTGCAAGCGTACAAACTCTCGTAAGAAGGCTCGAAAAGTTTTCTCCTACGGATTTCGATACTATAATCACCGACGAAGCTCATCATTCGGCAGCGCCAAGTTATAAAAAGATTTATCAATATTTTAAACCGAGATTACATATAGGTTTTACAGCTACGCCAAACCGTGGAGATAAAATTCGTTTAGACGACGTCTATTCGGATATAATTTATCAAAAAGATTTAAAATGGGGAATAGATAACGGTTATTTGACGGATATAAACTGCCTGAGAGTAAACGTTTCTTATAACTTAAACGGCGTCAAGCGTCAAATGGGGGACTTTCAGTTAAAGTCTTTGGATCAAGCCGTCAACGTAAATCAAGCAAATAAAGAAATAGCAGAGATATATCAAAAATACGCAAAAGGTCAAACGCTTATTTTTGCAACGTCAGTAGACCACGCCAAAAATATCGCAAAAGAAATATCGGGAGCGGTGGTTATTTCTGCAGAAACGAAAGAAAGACAAAGCATAATAGACGATTTTACCGCAAAAAAAATACCGTGTATCGTAAATTGTATGATTTTTACCGAAGGCACGGATATTCCTCTTATAGAAACGGTAATAATTGCCCGTCCAACGCAAAACGCAAGTTTGTACACTCAAATGGTCGGCAGGGGTTTACGCAAGTATCCGGGTAAAAAATATTTGACCTTAATAGATTGCGTGGGCGTATCGGAAAAATTAGACGTTTGTACCGCTCCGTCTTTAGTAGGTTTAGATATATCGCAAGTTCCTAAAAACCGAATGGATAAAATTTGCGGTATGTTGACCGATTTAAAATCAATCGTAGACTATCAAACGGACAATCCAACTACGTGGAAACTAAGCGTTCAAAACGTTAATTTGTTTGCAAGACAGCAAAAGGTAAGTTTGCATGGGGTAAAATGGACTCAGATGTGCGACGGGCGTTTAGTATATCAATTTAGAGATGGCAATAGAATAGGAATCCAAACGGTAAACGAGGTCGGCAAAACGAAGGTTATGTATTACCTATATAGCCAAGAAGAAAAGAGATTTAAGTATTCAGAATCTCCAGAAACGACTTTACAAAAAGCTTTAGATCAAGCATACGACTATTTCGTGGAGAATTACGCTGACGAAAAACAACTTTGGGACATGAACTATTACTATCGTTGGTCGGAAGATTTGGCGACGGAAAAGCAGTTAGAGTTTATTAAAAACAAAGTGACAAAAGAAGAGTGGGAGGATCTCGAAGCAAACACTTTGACAAAAGGACAAGCTTCGCTTATAATCGATAGGCTTTCTCTTAAAAATAAAGCCGTACACAAAGAAATCGACAAAGAAGAATACAAAAAGAAGTTACAAGAAAAACAGCCAAATAAAACCGCTCAAAACGACGTAACCGTTTGCTTTGACGAAAATAAACAAATTAAAAAGTGTTACGCAATAAAGCGTGGCAGGGTAAATAACGTAATCGTAGAAGAATGGGAAGTCTGCAAAACGATAATAGACGGATATAATGGAGCT
>JAZNFL010000295.1:0-4234 GCA_045589135.1 Christensenellaceae bacterium | reverse complement strand
TATAACGAAAACCAAAACATAGACGAATACAAAAAAACCATGTAAAGAAATAGGGTGATACTCTTAACGGAGTATCACGCTAACTCTATTCGCCTTTCGGCGAGTTCTATTGCTACGCAGTGATATTCGGCTTGCGCCGAGTGATATTTGCTTAGCAAGTTTTTGGGCGAATAGAATATCACTGAAGCCGCAAGGCTTCAATATCACTGTCGCTGTGCGACAATATCACTCTTTGCGTCAGCAAAGAATATCACTATTATACCAGCAGAAAAAGAGAGAACATTTTCGGTACAAAACCAATTTGTTCTCTCTTTCTGTTTGTAATAAGGGTTTGGGCTTAGCACATATTTGCGTTTGACCGGACAAATGCGATGCTCGCACTTTTATGAAAATTCTCCGCTAAGAACATCACCCTATTTTTGCTTTGTTTTTTATATCTTAATACGCTATTTATTAAAAACACATACAGCACGCTTACTTGTTTTAAGTAAGCGTGCTGTTATTTTATACAAAGTTTTAATTATAAAAATGCCCAAACGCACTATTTTAACACTTTTAGACAAAACGGTTTAAGTAAAAGTAGCAATTATTTTCTCTTTAAGGTAGCAAGCTGTGCAAAAACTCCTGCTAAGGCGCTCGCTATACCCCCGATTATAGTTGCGGGAGAAAGAGTTTTTTGAAGCACGCTTAAAACGGAAGATGGCACAATGGTAAAGGTTGGGGTAAAGAAAAACAAAAAGGCGGAAGCAAAAAAGAAAACCACCGAGCCAAGCACGAATATATTACTTAAAAACCCCTTTTTAACCACTCTTAAAAGAGTAAAAACCAAGCCTATGCAAACCAAAACGTATTTTACGATATTTGCAAAAGAAAATCCTAAAACCCTTTGCATCGAGCCTAAAACCTCTTCTTTGTGTCCGAAAGTAGCCTTTAAACCATCGTAGCTAATTATCTCTTTGCCACTGTCGTTTACAAAGGCAACTTGATCAAAAAATATCGTAATTAAAGAAATTAAAGCCAAAATTACTGCTATTAAACTAAATATTTTGCTTGTCTTTTTATTCATTTTATCGCCCCTTATTGTTTTTACTAAATTATTTTACCATATATCGTATGGTTTTTCAAGTGCTATCGAGGACAATAATGTAACAATATTAAATGACAACCGTCATAATTTTAAAATTTAACTCAAAACAATCTTTTACCGTACTTATTTCTCGTTTTAAACGAATCTTTTTATAAGTAATTTTTCGTTTGTCAAAACGCAAAAATCATAGTGATAAGTCAAAGTTTTTAATACGTGTTAAAAAGTTTCCACCTACTCTATTTTTTACATCTAAAACGCCACACGGCACAAAAAAGAAACTAGTAGGTAGGTAAATATAGTTGTGGCGTGGTAATAAAATTTTATCACCACGCCACAAAATTAACTATTGTTTTTAATAATATTGTTCTTTTAACTCTTGTAACTCCGGTAAACTCTTGCAAGCTTCTTCGAATGCTAAATACAACATAACCACGTCGTATCTTGCATCGTGACTCGCCAAAACCCCACAACCAAACAATTGATCCGTCTTTACGTTGACGTCGTAAGAATATATCTCGTAAAAATCCGCAAGTTCCGAAAGCTTTGGATATTTATATCTCTTTTTAGAAGGAGCTTCCAAATTTCCGTTTGGGCTACTTTTTTGTTTAATTTCTAACTTTAAGATAGGAGTAAAGTATTTGAGAGTATCAAAGCTCTCTTTATACTTAAATCGTCTTTCGGCATAAGTAAACTCTGCTATCATAAAGTCTATATCAAACCTTACGTTATGGGCAACAATTAAATCTGCACGACAAAAATCGTCTTCTATCTCGTCCATTTCTGAAAAAAACGTCTTTCCTTGTGCTAAAATTTTAAGTTTTTCTACGCTAAACCCGTGTATCGCCTCTGCTTGCGGAGGCATGTAATCCACCTCGAAAAAAAAGTTTTTTGCCGTTACTTTTTCTTTTTCTACCATTACGTAACTAAGTTGAATTATTCGACCGGGGATAAGTCCGGTGGTTTCTGTGTCAAAAAACAGTATCATTGGTTTTCCTCTTCTTTTGTCGTTTGCAAATTTTTATAGCGTAAACTTATTTTTGCTCTAATTTTCTGCTTATAGCTATCTCCGTTTTTTTGGGAAGTTTTTAATTTGTGTAAAACTCTTACGCAACTTTTTAAATTGTCGTATTTTTAACCTTTTTACTTTAACCGTTTTCGGTAAAAGCGTCCTTTTTAGAATATCTTTCTATACATCTCGCCAAAGAAACGACTACGTCTGTAAGACGGATTTTTTCTTCCGGAGTAAAAGACCTACCTGCCGATTTAAAAAGCAACGCTTCGGCTTCTTCGGTTAGCTTTTTATCGTTAGAACTAAGCCCATAAGTCTTTGCTTCCGAAATAACACTCCTTATAAAATCGACGTTGACGTCTGCAGGTTTTGGCGATAGTTCTTGACTTTTGCACTTAACCGTTTCGACAAAGGTAAACGGATTTTTGTTTTGAAAGTATTTTTTTACGTTGCTTTGTAAAAGTTGTCTTTCTTTTAACTTTTGCTGTCTTTCTTGGATTATCTTTTCTTTCTTTTCCGTTAAAAATCCCGTAAGATAAATTGTTCCGATTAAGGCGAACTGCACCACAGATAAAACGAATACGTACCAGCCGGTAAAATAATACCCCTTAAAAAACTTTCCTCCAAGCCCTGCCTTTGTCAAGCTTAAATAAGCAGTTATACCCGTTACGAAAACCGAAACGGCAACCGTCCATATTTTAGAAAAGGAAGAAAATTTTTCCCAAGCAAAACAGACGACAAGATAACCTGTCAAAACAAGCACCCAGCCCACGTCGATTGCTATTAAAACTTCTTCTAAAAAGCCAAAAGAAATTATTGAATTTTGTAAACTTTTAATAAACCCTATTATTTGCGACATTTTTTTACCTCGCTATTTATGATACCATAAGTATTGACGCAAGGATTTAAATTTAAACTGCCGATAAACGGTTATTTTGTCGATTTATTATTTTATTTTGGTAAAAATTTCCGCAAACGTAATTGTTTTTTTGTCATTATTAAGTTATAAAGAAATTTTTCTTTTACTTATACGCTACATAAACGGTTTAATTTTGCACGTTTAAAACTTCATTTAAAGGTTTATATTTATACCTTAAAAAGTAAAAATATTTACTCCACTTGTTTTTGAGCCATTAAGTTTACGTTTACGATATATGCTTTTACTTCTAAATTTAACACCTTTTTTACGGCGTAAGAGTAAAGTCTTAATTGGTCTTGATATTTTTTTGCAAGGTCGTTTACGTCTTTAACGGTAGAATACTTATAGTCCACTATTATGGCTTGATCGTCTTTTACAGCCAACAAATCTATTATTCCTTGAATTAAAATTTTGCTCTCCGAATCCGTCCCCACGACGTCTTTGGCAGGAACGTAACACGTAAAGGACTGTTCTTTATAGAGTTCGTACCCGTCTATCTCGGTAAAAATAGGCAAAGATAAAATATTTTTAAGTTTTTGTTTATCGACAACTTGTTTATAGTCGTCCATGACCGTAGGATCATCTAAAAACTTTTGCCATTCTTTATCAAAATCTCCGTAAAAATCTATAACTTCTAAGGCTTTATGATAAGCGCTTCCTACCAAAGTATTAGAATCTCCGAAAAGGAACGTTTTTTCGTAATAAACGTCTTCGTTTTGCTCCACAACGGAAGAAACACTTCTTTTTACAGGCATGTAAACTTCTTTTTCGTACGGATAACTAAACGACAAATAATCGTAAATTTTTTGGGATAATTCTTGGTCGAAAGAAGAAATCAAAACTTGTCTTTGTTGTTTTTCTTGCAATACGTCCTCTTTATTCTGACACTCCGCAAGCTTAAAATCGCCATGGGCTAAAAAGTCGGCAAAAGTGTTTACGGCATATAAATCCTTATCCTTAACGACGTCATCAAAAGGAGTCTTTTTGTCTTTACAAATTATATGTAATCTTTCTTCCGCTCTCGTTAAAGCCACGTAAAAAACTCTCATTTCTTCGGTAGTTCTTCGAGCCGTCATCCGTTTAGACATAAGGTATCTTAAAGGAGTGTTTTTTATTACTTTACGACTGATAAAATCGTAATCCTTTAAAGCTATGCCGTATTGTCTATCGGTGTATATTTCTTCTTTTTTGTCTTTGTCTACAAAGTAGTCCCCTATCC
>JAZNFL010000294.1:0-4463 GCA_045589135.1 Christensenellaceae bacterium | reverse complement strand
ATTTTGTATTATAAAGAAAAATTTATTTTTAAAGACGGTACGTATACTTACGTTAAATTGATAAAAAAACCTCAATCTGTTTATTATAAAGACGTTTATTGTTTAAATTTTGAAATAAAACGAGGCGTAAAGGTTAGTTTTTTAGATAAATATAGAAAACCTTTGTTAGAATTTATGGATGACGGCACGGCTTTTAAAAGCGGAGAATTTTTAAAATCTCTTGCGATTTGCAAACTTCCTATATCCGTTTTAATTCCTCCTGTTACTTTTGGAGAATTAAAAAGCGTTTTATTAGAAATGGTGGACGACGGGTTGCAACCTGTAGTAGACTTGTGGATAAGAGAAAAGATATACAGTATAAGTTTAAATAAAGAAGGTTGTACGTTAAAAAGACTTGGAGAAGAAGATTTAATTAAGTTTAATACGTTAGACGAGTTGTATGTGTCGGAAGGTTTTGACGGAATTAAGCTTGTCGATTGTTGGGACGAAATAGATAAGGCGGAATTTTTGACGTACAATTACGATGAAAAATAATATTTTTAATGAGTTAAATAGTAAAAATGTATAAATTAGAAAAAAAATTAAAAAACAGCGAAAACTTAATAATTTTATTGTGTTGGCTCGTGTATACGTGTGCATATCTCGGAAGATACAGTTATTCTTCTAATACGATAAACGTAATAGCGCATTACGGAATAACAAAAGCCGATGCAGGGTTAGTAGGTACGGTGTTTTTTATAACTTATGGTATCGGACAAATTTTAAACGGTATTTGTTGTAAGAGATATAACGTAAAAAACGTAATTACAATAGCAGTTTTATTGTCTGCAATCGTAAACTTTATATTGTTTTTTGACGTGCCGTTTTTTCTTATAAAATACCTTTGGTTTTTTAACGGTGTTGCTCAATCTGTCTTATGGCCGACGCTAATTTTAACTTTAAGTAGAAATCTAAAAAAAGAAAAATTAAAAACTGCAGTAATAGTCATGTCGACTACAGTCGCTATAGGAACGGTAACGTCGTACGTTTTAAGTGCTTTATTTATACAAGTATTAAATTTTAAGTATTCATTTTTAACGGCTTTTGCAATTTTAATCGTCGTTGGGCTCGTGTGGTTTTTTGCTTACGATAAAGTAGCAGTTAAGGGCGAAGTTGTAGAAGAAGAAAAACCTAAACAACAAAACCCCAAAAGCGAGTTATCCGTTTACGTTGTAATAATGTTGGCGTTTTTAGCTATCTTTGCAATAGTCAATAATTTGGTTAAAGACGGTTTAAACACTTGGGTTCCTAACGTTTTAAAAGAAACTTTTGGACTAAAAGACAGTGTTGTTTTATTGCTTACGACGAGTTTATCGGTTTTGGGTGTGTTTGGTTCATTTTTTGCTGTTTTTTTGAATAAGATTTTCAAAAACTTCGTAGCGCTTAGCGGAATAATGTTTTTCTTATCGGCTTTGTGTATAACCTTAGTTATAGTTATTATGAAGACCGATCTTTGGTACGTGCTTATCGTAATTTTCGGCATAACGTCTTTACTTATGCACGGAATAAATAACGTCGTTACAAGTATGTCGCCTCTTTATTTGCGAGGAAAGATAAATTCCGGTCTGTTGTCCGGTTTAATGAACGGAGCGTGCTACGTAGGAAGCGCTATAAGTTCTTACGGTTTAGGTTATTTTGCTGATGGTTTCGGTTGGTCGGCGGTATTTAACTTAATGTTGATCGTTTGCGTTGTTTCGGTCGTGCTTAGTTTGATTTTTTTACTGTATAAAAAATTTATTTACAAACAAGAGATATAGTGTTATGGAAAAATTAATTAATTACGAAAAATTAAGACGGTTTGCATATAGCAACGATAAATCCGTAGTTGGAGAAATCAAAGGGATTGTCGTAAATTTTTTGGGCTTGAATAACACTGCAATGTATGCGGAAGACACCGAAGAAGGGCGTTATTTTGCAAAAAACGGAATTATATACGTCGTTCCTTATACTAATCCGTGGTGTTGGATGAATAGGCAATCGGTCGCTTACGTTGACGAAATTATAGAAGCTGTAATAAAAAAATATTCTTTGCAAGACGTAAAATTGGTTGCTTGTGGCGGTAGTATGGGTGGATTGTCGGCTATTGTATATTGCCGTTATTCTAAATATACGCCTAAAGCATGCGTTTTAAATTGTCCCGTATGCGATTTGGTTTATCATTACGGAGAAAGAGAAGATCTCCCGCGTACGCTTTATACGGCTTTTTATAGCGAAAGGGGAAAGATAGAAAACGTTTTAAAGAAGTTTTCTCCATACCATCTCGTAAAAACTTTGCCCAATATTCCGTATACGATATTTCATTGTACCAAAGATAACGCAGTAAATATCGATAAACACTCGATTAAATTTGTCAAAAAGATGATAAAAAACGAAAAACAAGCAACTTTAATTAAGGTATATGGTAGAGATCATTGCGATCTTACAGAAGAAGCAAAAGAAAGTTATAAAATGACTGTTTTAAATTCATTATCTTAAAAAATTGCTGTAAAATTATATTTTATAAATAAGAAAAAAACGACTTCCGTTACAAAAACGGGAGTCGTTTTTAGATATTGCGATATTAAATTAAAAATATAATTTATTTGCGGTTTTTAGCCCATTCTTTCATTCTGAGTTCTTTAGAAAGAATTTTCTTTCTTAATCTTATGTTTTTAGGGGTAATTTCTACCAATTCGTCGTCGGCGATAAATTCTAAGCATTGTTCTAAGCTTAACGTGGTAGGGGTTATAAGTTTAAGAGCTTCGTCGCTACCGCTTGCACGGCTATTGGTAAGGTGTTTTGTTTTGCAAACGTTTACTACGAGATCTTCTTCTCTGGAGTTTTCTCCAACTATCATACCTTCGTAAACTTTAACACCAGGACCTATAAAGAGAGTAGATCTTTCTTGTGCGTTAAACAATCCGTATTGCGTCGTAACGCCGTCTTCAAAACAAACTACGCTTCCTCTGCTTCTTTCCGGGATATCACCTTTATATTCTTCGTAACCGGCGAAAACGGAGTTCATAACGCCAAAACCTTTTGTGTCGGTGAGCATTTCGCTTCTGTATCCAATAAGGCAACGAGAGGGGATTTTAAACTCTAACTTGTTTTCTCCCGATTCGTTTACGGTAAGATTAGTAAGTTCTCCTTTGCGTTGTCCGATTTTATTCATAACTGAACCAACGTATGCTTCCGGAACTTCTATAACGAGTTCTTCCATTGGTTCGTGGCATTTTCCGTCAACTTCTTTAAAGATAACTTTAGGTCTGGAAACTTGGAATTCGTAGCCTTGTCTTCTCATTTCTTCTATCAAAATAGATAAATGGAGTTCTCCTCTGCCGAAAACTTTAAAAGTGTCGGCACTGTCGGTTTCTTCGACTCTCATGCTTACGTTTGTTTCAATTTCTTTAAAAAGCCTTGCTCTTAAATGTCTTGACGTAAAAAACTTTCCTTCTTTACCGGCAAAAGGGGAATTATTTACCATAAACATCATAGAAAGGGTAGGTTCGTCTATTGCAACGAAAGGAAGTGGCTCGATTTTGTCGTTAGAACAAATGGTTTCTCCAATGTTTATATCATCGATGCCGTTGATAGAAACGATATCTCCAATCGTTCCGCTTTCGACTTCTATTCTCTTTAATCCTTCGAATTGGTAAAGTCTGCCTATTCTTCCGGAAGAAGTCGTGCCGTCCGTATGGCAAACGGTTACGGCTTGACCTGTTTTTATCGTTCCTCTGGTAATTTTGCCTATACCCATTCGTCCCACGTATTCGTCGTAGTCTATATTGCACATTACAGTCTGCAATCCGTCGTCGGGATCTCCTTCCGGAGCAGGAATTTCTGAAAGTATAGCGTCGCAAAGGTCGTTCATGTTGTCGGTCTTTTTGTTTAAGTCGCACGTAGCCCAACCTTGTTTACTACTTGCATAGATGGTTTTAAATTCAAGTTGGTCGTCGTTTGCTCCAAGATCTATCATAAGACCTATAACTTGATCTAAAGTATTGTCTACGTCGCCACCTTTGTCTATTTTATTGATTACGACAATTGGCTTTTTATTTAAATTAAGTGCCTTTTTAAGAACGTATCTCGTTTGAGGCATGCAACCTTCTACGGCGTCAACTATTAAAATAACACCGTCAACCATAGATAAAATACGTTCTACTTCGCCACCAAAATCGGCGTGTCCGGGGGTGTCTATAATATTGATTTTTGTATTTTTATAGAAAATAGCGGTGTTTTTAGCGAGAATGGTAATACCTCTTTCTCTCTCTATATCGTTGCTGTCCATACAACATTCTGCAACGATTTCGTTATCTCTAAAAATACCGTTTTGCTTTAAAAGTTTATCGACAAGAGTTGTCTTTCCGTGGTCAACGTGAGCAATTATAGCAATATTTCTTATATCGTTTCTTATCATACCAAAGCCTCTCTAGTAAATTCGAAAA
>JAZNFL010000293.1:0-16285 GCA_045589135.1 Christensenellaceae bacterium | reverse complement strand
CCTTTTAAACCTTCTTCGTCCTTTTGGCAAAAACCTACGAGCGTTTCTACTTGGGTAGGCACTTCGTATTCGGTCAAAAGGGTTTTAGGAAGGTCTAAAGAAGCCTCTCTCGATTCTACTGGGTTAATTACGTATTTTTTTATCTCTGCAATATCTTCTTGACTTAAATTCCCTTCGAGAAGATAAACTTTTGCAGTTTTTATTACAGGTCTTTCTCCGCAAGAAATAATCTGTATACATTGCGAAGCCGAATCCGCCCTTTGATCAAACTGTCCGGGCAAATATTCTACGGCAAAAACCGTTTCTCCGTTTAAATTAAGCTTATCGTATACGTCGTCTAATTGAGGTTCAGAAAAAACTCTCGTAACAGCCGTTTTAAAAAGCTCGTCCGTAATATTTTCTACGTCGTAACGGTTAAAAATTCTTACTTTTTTAAGATTCTTTATTCCTAAAAGGTTATAGAGTTCAGAATAAAGAGCGTTTGCTTCGTGCGTAAGCCCTTGTTTTTTTTCTACGTACGTTCTATAAACCATATTATTTATCCTCCGTTAAAACTTTTAACGCTTTTGCACCTATATCTTTTCTAAAATACGCATTGTCAAAGCGTATTTGTTTTGTAAACTCGTACGCCTTTTGTACTGCGGTTTTTAAATCTTTTTCTACTGCGGTAACGCCTAAAACTCTACCGCCGGAAGTTAAAAGGTCTTGTCCGTCTAAGGTTGCCCCTGCAACGTACACCTTGTCCTCTACTTCTTTAGGGATAGTTATTTTAAATCCTTTTTGATAGTTTTTTGGATAACCGTTTGACGCCATTATAACGCAACAAGCACTTTCTTGGTAAAACTCTACGTTTATATCCGCAAGTCTTTCTTCGGTAACAGCCTTCATTACGGTAAACAAATCGGTCTTTAAAAGAGGAAGAACGACTTGGGTTTCGGGATCTCCAAACCTACAGTTGTATTCTATTACCTTAGGTCCTTTCGGCGTTATCATTAAACCGAAATAAAGACAACCTTTAAAGGTTCTTCCTTCGCTGTTCATAGCGTTTACAGTAGGAAGGAAAATCTTTTCCATGCACTCTTTGGCAACTTCTTCGGTGTAATAAGGATTTGGTGCTATCGTGCCCATTCCTCCCGTATTAAGCCCTGTATCTCCGTCGCCCGCTCTCTTGTGGTCCATAGAAGAAACCATAGGAACAACCGTCTTTCCGTCGGTAAACGCAAGGACGGAAACCTCCGGTCCGGTTAAAAACTCTTCTATAACGACGTTATCTCCGCTAGAGCCGAAAACTTTTTCGCTCATCATAGAAATAACCGCTTCTTGTGCTTCCGATAAGTTTTGTGCTATTATAACGCCCTTGCCGAGAGCAAGTCCGTCTGCCTTTATTACCGTAGGAAACTCTAAAGTTTGGAGATAATCGAGTGCCTGTTGTTGATTAGAAAATATTTGATATTCTGCCGTAGGAATACCGTATTTTTTCATTAATTCTTTAGAAAACGCCTTGCTTCCTTCTATAATAGCCGCTTTTGCATTAGGTCCAAAGCAAGGGATTCCTTTTTCTGTAAGTCTATCTACACAACCCATTACCAAAGGATCGTCCGGTGCAACTACTGCGTAATCTACGTCGTTTTCTACGGCAAATTTAACTATGCCTTCTATATCGGTTGCCTTTATAGGATAACACTCTGCATCTTTAGCGATTCCTCCGTTGCCTGGAAGAGCGTAGATTTTTTCTATCTCTTGGCTTTTTTTAAGGCTTTTTATTATGGCGTGTTCTCTTCCTCCGCCACCGACTACTAAAACTTTCATTTTTTCTCCTTTTGGGGATTATTGATATATTGGGTATTTATCGCAAAGAGCTATAACCTCTTGCGTGATTTTTTCTTTATTAGCATTAAAATCCGTTGCTACAAGTTTTATCCACCGAGCAATCTTCTTCATTTCTTCTTCTTTAAATCCTCTCGTCGTAACTGCCGGCGTGCCAACTCTTATTCCGCTCGTTACGAAAGGTTTTTCGGGATCGTTTGGAATTGCGTTTTTATTGACGGTTATATGAACTTCGTCAAGACGGCTCTCCATCTCTTTACCCGTAACGCCAAATGGACGCAAATCTATTAGCATAAGGTGGTTATCCGTATCGCCGGAAACGATATTAAACCCTTCTTCTTTAAGGCTTACGCAAAGTTGTTTTGCGTTTTTTACTATTTGCCTTTGGTATTCTTTAAATTCCGGCTTTAACGCCTCTCCAAACGCAACGGCTTTTGCCGCTATAATGTGCATTAAAGGTCCACCTTGAGTCCCCGGGAATACGGCTTTGTCTATTATTTTTGCAAACTTTTCTTTGCATAAAATCATACCGCCTCTCGGTCCACGCAAAGTCTTATGCGTTGTGGTAGTAACTACGTCTGCATACGGAACGGGGTTTTGATGCAATCCCGCTGCAACCAAGCCTGCTATATGAGCCATATCCACCATGTAGTAAGCACCTACCTCGTCGCAAATTTTGCGTATTTCCGCAAAATCTATAGAACGAGAATACGCACTTGCCCCTGCGATTATAAGCTTTGGCTTACACTCTAAAGCTATTTGACGCATTTTTGCGTAATCTAGGGTTTCGGTCTTGTCGTCGACATTATAAGGAACTACGTTATAGTGAGCTCCCGAAATATTTACGGGAGAACCGTGGGATAAATGTCCTCCGTGTGCGAGATTTAAACCCATGACGGTATCGCCCGGTTTTAAAAAAGCAAAGAAAACCGCTAAGTTTGCACTCGCCCCACTATGAGGTTGAACGTTTGCGTGTTCTGCATCGAAAAGTTTTTTAGCCCTTTCTCTCGCTAAGTTTTCTACTTCGTCTACGTATTGGCATCCGCCGTAATATCTCTTTCCCGGAAATCCTTCTGCGTATTTATTGGTAAGAACCGTACCCGCAGCCATTAAAACGGCTTTGGATACGATGTTTTCTGACGCAATGAGTTCTATGTTGTGTCTTTGGCGTTGAAGTTCTAAATCGCACGCACTATAAACCTCCGGATCAAAGTCTGCAAGTTTATCAAAGAAATTCATAGATGTCCTCCTTAATTTGGCTACGTCTTTCGATATAGCGTAGCCGTTTATTTAAAATTAGTGATGGAATAATCTCATTCCGGTAAACGCCATTACCATTCCGTAATTATCTGCAGACTCTATTACAAGGTCGTCTCTTACCGAACCACCGGGTTCTGCAACGTAACTTACACCGCTCTTAAATGCTCTATCGATATTGTCGGAGAATGGGAAGAAAGCGTCACTGCCGAGAGTTACTCCCTTTATCGTTTTAAGATATGCCTTCTTTTCTTCTTTTGTGAATTCCGTAGGACGCACTGCAAAGTATTTTTGCCATACGTCATCGCCTATTACGTCTTCGAAGTCATCCGAAAGATAAATATCTATAATGTTGTTTTTCTCCGGTCTGCCTACGCCCTCTGCGAATTGAAGACCGAGAACTTTTTCGTGTTGACGAAGATGCCATAAATCTGCCTTTTGAGCGGCGAGTCTTGTACAGTGAATTCTAGATTGTTGTCCTGCCCCTACGCCGATAGCTTGTCCATCTACGGCAAAGCATACGGAGTTGGACTGAGTATATTTTAAAGTTATAAGAGCTATTATCATGTCTATAACTTTTTCTTCCGGAAGGTCTTTGTTTTTGGTTACGACGTTAGAAAGCAATTCTTTGTCGATCTTAAAATTGTTTCTTCCTTGTTCGAAGGTAATGCCGTAAACTTGTTTGCGTTCGGTTTCTTCCGGAACGAAATTTTCGTCTATTTTTACAATATTGTAAGTTCCTTTTCTCTTTGTCTTTAAGAGTTCTAAAGCTTCCGGAGAATAAGAAGGAGCTATTACGCCGTCGGATACTTCTCTTAAAATAATTTTTGCGGTGGTAAGGTCGCATTCGTCGGAAAGAGCAATCCAATCACCGAAAGAAGACATTCTGTCAGTTCCTCTTGCTCTTGCGTATGCGCATGCTAAAGGAGAGTCGTCCAAACCTTCTATATCGTCTACAAAACAAGCTTTTTTAAGATTTTCTGAAAGCTTTTTGCCTACTGCCGCAGAAGTTGGAGAAACGTGCTTAAAGCTGGTTGCCGCAACCATACCCGTTGCTTGCTTTATTTCTTTGACGAGTTGCCAAGAGTTAAAAGCATCTAAAAAGTTTATATATCCAGGTCTTCCGTTTAAAATTTCTACCGGGAGATCAGTTCCGTCTGCCATGTAAATTCTTGCAGGTTTTTGGTTGGGGTTACATCCGTATTTTAAAGAAAATTCGTTCATTATTTCACCTCGTAACGATTGATCATTTTGTTTTCTACTTTACCGCTTTGTAAATCTATCATTCTGCAATAAAGGGATATTCTGTTGTTTTGGTCAAGATTGTCCCAAATTTCTGAAGCAAGTTGCTCTATGTCGTTAGGGATAGCAACTCTTTCTGGTTCTCCCATAAAGGTAGGGAGTGGATTGCCGTCGGTTACGTACGTGTGGATAAAGTGTCCAACTCCGTCTAAAGCATTGTAATCGAAGGTAAATCTATTACATGCACTTCCGTTTGCATCTGCGCTTTTTAATATGGACATCTCGTAAGAAAATTCTCCGTCGAGATGTAAAATTCCGCTTATTCTTGGAGTGTAGTTAGGAGCGTCCGGTTCGAACTCTCTGGTGTTTAAAGCGCAACGGAAACACTTTCCGTTATTTAAAAACTCTTCTATTGTGTCCGTTTGATCTCCGTTGGTTACGATTACGTCTTTTCCGACAACCTTAATTGGAGAATAAATTATAAGAGAAGGATCTTCTACTTTGCTTGCATCATAAGGGTAAATAGTTACCTCGTCGTCTTTTTCTGCAAAAATACGATTACGGCTGTTTTCGCTTCTTCCCATAATAAAGTATGCAAACACAGCTTTTTTTCCGTCTGCCGATTTACCGATAATTATTCCTCTGCCAACGTAAGGATTACCTGCTATTCTGTCTTTAATTGGTAAAGTATTGTAAGTCATTATAAAAATTTTCTCCTTAATTATTTCTCAAAATTTTGCAAACTTGCTCGCACGCTTTAGGAAGAATTACCCATTCTGCCTCTTCCATTACACGTTTTTGTAAAACTTCTGCAGTATCTCCTTCTTGTACGTATACTGCCTTTTGAAGTATTATTTTCCCTCCGTCGGGAATTTCGTTTACGTAGTGCACCGTTGCGCCCGTTACTTTTACTCCGTAATCGAGTGCGCTTTGATGAACTTTAAGCCCGTAAAATCCTTTACCACAAAACGACGGTATAAGCGACGGGTGCACGTTTATTATTCTATCAGAATACTCTTTTACGAATTCTTCTCCCAAAATAGAAAGATAACCTGCAAGAACGACTAAATCTATTTGGTTTTCTTTTAAAATTTTTAAAATTTGTCTTTCTCTGTCCTTTTGGTCGGGATAAGTTTGTTTGTCTACGCATACGGCTTTTTTGCCGAAATTTTCTGCTCTTGTTAAAGCGTAAGCGTCTTTTTTACTCGAGAGAACTAAAACTATCTCTCCGTCGGGTATAGCTCCTTTTTTTTCTTCTTCTAAAAGAGCTTGGAGATTAGTCCCCCCACCCGAAACGAATACGGCTATCTTTACTTTATCTCTCAGCATAAAACGACTCCGTCTTCGGACTCGATAATTTCTCCGATAATATAAGCGTCCTCTCCGTTAGCCTTTAAAACTTCTACTGCCTTTTGAGCGTCTTCTTTTGCTACGACTACACTCATTCCGACACCCATATTAAAGGTGTTGAACATATCTCTTTCGTCGATGTTGCCGACTTTTTGGATAAGCTTAAATATAGGAAGAATCTTTATGTCTTCTTTTTTGATCTTTACTCCTAAGCCTTGTGGGATAGAACGAGGCATGTTTTCGTAGAAACCGCCACCTGTTATATGAGAAACGCCTTTTACTTTTACTTGTTCGAAAAGTGCAAGCATTGGCTTTACGTAAATCTTGGTAGGAGTCAATAAAGTTTCTCCAAGGCTCTTTCCTCCAAGTTCTTCCATAGGGGTTTTAAGATCGCAGTTTTCTACGTCAAAAACCTTTCTTACGAGAGAAAATCCGTTAGAATGTACACCGGAAGAAGGTAAAGCTATCATTACGTCGCCGGGCTTCATGCTCTTTTTGTCGACGATATTATCTCTGTCTACGATACCAACGGAAAAACCTGCAAGGTCGTATTCGTCGATTGGATAAAAACCCGGCATTTCTGCCGTTTCTCCACCGATGAGTTCGCTACCAGATTGAACGCATCCTTCTGCAACACCGCAAACTATTTGAGCGATTTTTTCCGGAACGTTTTTACCGCAAGCGATATAGTCGAGGAAGAAAAGAGGTTTTGCTCCGCAACAAATAACGTCGTTTACGCACATTGCCACACAATCTATACCTACTGTATCGTGCTTGTCCATTAAAAACGCCATTTTAAGCTTTGTTCCTACTCCGTCCGTACCGGAAACGAGCACCGGATTTTTATATCCGGTAAGATCCAACGCAAAAAGTCCACCAAAGCCCCCTATATCCGAAGCACTTCCGTTGACCATAGTACGGGCAATATGTTTCTTCATTAATTCTACCGCTTTATATCCTGCGGTAATATCTACACCTGCTGCTGCATAACTGTCAGATTTGGATTTGTTGTTCATTATAATCTCCTTTAATTACTCTTTCCCGTCCCAACAATAGGTACAAAGTTTACACTTGTCTAAACCGATTGCTTCGACGAGACCTTCTATCGTTTGGAATTCTAACGACGAAAATTTAAATTTATCGCAAATATGTTTGCGCATTGCTTTTCCCCTATTTGTAGAAGGATTACTGTATTCTTCTATATGCTTAAATCCTTCTTCTCCTTCGAGTTCCATTATGGTTCTTCTCGTTATAAGCTCCATATCAGAAGTAGCCCTAGAGAAGTTGAGATATTTACACCCAAACATTATAGGAGGACACGCAGAGCGCATGTGTACCGACTTTGCTCCGTTAGCATATAAAAATTCTACCGTCTCTTTAAGTTGCGTACCTCTTACGATAGAATCGTCTACGAACAATAAACTCTTGCCCTCGATGAGTTCGTGTACGGGTATTTGCTTCATCTTTGCTATCTTGCTTCTGTCTTTTTGGTTTGCAGGAGTAAAGCTTCTTGCCCAAGTAGGAGTGTATTTGATATACGGACGAGCAAAAGGAATACCGCTTTTGTTTGCGTAACCTATTGCGTGGGGAGTTCCTGAGTCGGGCACTCCACCGATATAATCGACGCCTTTTGCAGTTCCTTCTTGCATGTCCTTTTGAGCTAAAATCGCCCCGTTGCGATAACGCATTACTTCTACGTTTATTCCTTCGTAATTAGAATTTGGGAAACCGTAATAAGACCATAAAAATGCGCAAACCTTCATTTCTTTCCCTGCAGGAACAAGGGTTGTTACTCCGTTTGGGGTTATTTCTACGATTTCTCCCGGACCTAATTCTTTTTCGTCCGAAAAACCGAGTTTTTTATAGGCAAAAGACTCGAAAGAAACACAATAAGCGTCTTGGTCTTTACCTATCAAGATAGGCAATCTTCCTACCTTATCCCTTGCTGCGATAATACTGCCGTCTTCTTTTAATATCAATATAGAAGCAGTGCCCTCTATGTTTTCTTGAACGTATCTTATACCGTCTTCGAAAGACGGCTTGGTGCTTATCATTGCGGCTACGAGCTCCGTTCCGTTGACTTCTCCTCCCGTCATCGAGTCGAAATGACCTCCACCCTCTGCAAAGTATTTTTTTATAAGCTCGACAGAGTTGTTTATAATACCTATAATACAAATAGCAAAAGTTCCAAGTTTAGAGCGTATAAGTAAAGGTTGCGGATCGGTATCGCTTATACAACCGATAGCAGAAGTGCCTTGCATCTCTTCGCAAACGTGCTCGAATTTAGTTCTAAACGGAGAATTTTCTATATTGTGTATTACTCTTTGAAGTCCTCTTTTGGTATCATATGCGGCCATACCGCCTCTGCGAGTCCCTAAGTGAGAATGATAGTCTACCCCAAAAAACACGTCGGAAACGCATTCCGTCTTAGAGGTAATACCGAAAAATCCACCCATCTTCTACCTCTTATGCAAAGAAAAGTTTAGAAAGAGTCATCGGATCGATATACTTGCCTTCTTTATATACACGCATGTTTCCGGAAGCGATTTCGTCAATGAGCATTACGTTTCCGTCTTTATCGTAACCGAATTCGAATTTAATATCGTAAAGAACAAGACCTTTTTCTTTGAGATCGTCCGCTACTATTTGGGTTATCTTTTGAGTCATAACCTTAACTTCGTCGTATTGCTTAGCAGTCATTACGCCAAGGTCAACGAGTCCATCCTTTGTTACGAGTGGATCGCCTTTTTCGTCGTTTTTAAAGGTTGTTTCTACGTATGCAGGAAGATCTGCTCCTTCTTCGATATAATCGCTGTAACGACGGTAAAAACTTCCTACTGCCTTATGACGGCATATTACTTCGAGACCTTTTCCAAAAGGCTTTGCAGGAAGAACTTCCATAGTGGTGTCGTTAAGGTTAGCACTTACGTAATGAGTTTTAATGCCGGCAGCGTTTACCTTTTCGAAAAAGTAAATCGACATACGAAGATTTACGTCGCCAACGCCTTCGATAGTAAGTCCTACGGAATTTTCTCCCGGATCAAACACTCCGTCTTTACCGGTACAATCGTCTTTAAATTTTAAAAGATAATTTCCGTTTTCGAGAGCGTAAACGTTTTTGGTTTTTCCTGTGTACACGAGTTTGTTCATTTTTATTTCCTCCAAAATTTTAATTACTTATTTAATTCTGCAGTTAATGCAGCGTCCTTTGCAAGAACGGCTTTTGCGTCGTCTTCCCTTTTTTTGTCTAACTTTGCTTGAATTTCTTTATCTTCTACGGCAAAAATTTGTGCGCAAAGTAAAGCTGCGTTTACCGCTCCGTTTATTGCAACGGTAGCAACGGGTATCCCCGACGGCATTTGTACGGTAGACAAAAGAGCGTCAAGTCCGTCTAAATTTGTAGATTTACAAGGAATTCCTATTACGGGGAGCGTCGTTCTTGCGGCAATTGCTCCCGCTAAATGTGCAGCCATACCTGCCGCAGCAATAATCGCACCAAAACCATTGTTTCGTGCTTCTTCTGCAAAACGTCCTGCTTCTACGGGCGTCCTATGTGCAGAATACACGTGTACTTCGTAAGGGATTCCAAAAGAATCTAAAGTATCCATGGCTTTTTTTACGATTGGAAGGTCGCTATCGCTACCCATAACTATTCCAACTTTCTTCATGAGGTTACCTCCAAAAAAATTATGTGCGTATTTATCATATAAACGAACTCTTTTTTGCTTCTTGAAATTTCGTTTTTCTATTTTTTTCGTTGATTATTTCTATCGTTTTTATATTGCCAAACGGTTTTATTTTATCATTAATTAAAATTTGACTTTTAAAAGCAAAATTTACATCTTCTATTTGACGGCTGAAATTGACCTACTTGGTCATCAAAGTCGGCAAATTGAGCCCATCCACGATGGGGTTTTGTAGGCTGACGCTAATAATTTCTTTATTATTTTTACTTTATTATTAGCTTATTAAAATATCTTTAGCGTTTTAGATACGAGCAAGACTAGGCATTGGGGTGGTATAGGCAGGGAGCAACCTTTGGGCTCTCTGGAATGTCTACGCAAGCACAATAACGACGTATTGCGACGTTTATAAGATGCTAAAGGTTTTAACGGCTTAGATGCGAGCAAGACTAGGCATTGGGACTCTATAGGCAGGGAGCAACCTTCGGGCTCTCTGGAATGTCTACGCAAGCACAATAACAACGTATTGCGACGTATATAAGATGTTAAAAAATTAGAGCTCGCGCCTATCAGTCAAAGCCCTTGACAAAGAATTAACGTCGGCATACTCTAAATCCGTTCCTACGGCGATACCGTGAGCTAATCTGGTTATTTTTACGCCCAACGGTTTGACTAAAGTTGCTATATACATAGCAGTTGCCTCTCCTTCCACGTCTGGATTTGTAGCCATTATAATTTCGGTAACGCCACCTTTAGAAATTCTTTGTAAAAGTTCTTTAATTCTTATATCGTTAGGTCCGACGCCTTCGATTGGATTTATTACCCCGTGTAAAACGTGGTACACCCCACGGTATTCGTGGAGCTTTTCCATTGCAACGACGTCTTTGGGTTCTTTGACAACGCAAATGACTCCGTGATCTCTTTCCGTACAAACGTTACAAACGTCTTTATCGGTAAAATTACCACAGATTTTACAATATTTTACAGAACTTTTAACCTCTAAAATACTGTTGGCAAAAGCCCTTGCTTCTTCTTCCGTCATACTTATAACTTTATAAGCGTATCTTTGAGCAGTCTTACTGCCCACCCCAGGAAGTTTTGTAAATTCGTTAATAAGTCTGCCTATAGGTTCTATAAATACACCCATAAATTAAAGCAGTCCTCCCATAGCTCCGCCAAACTTACCCATTTTTTCTTCGTAAAGTTCGTCTGCTTTGGTATAAGCGTCGTTTACGGCAGCTATAATTAAATCTTCGAGCATCTCTAAATCTTCCGTATCGACTGCTTCCGGCTTAATAGAAAGGGATTGAATTACCTTTTTGCCGTTCATAACGACAGAAACAAGACCGCCACCGGCGCTACCTTCTATTTCTGCTTCTTCGAGTTCTTCTTGAGCAGCTTCCATTTCTGCTTGCATTTTTTGAGCTTGCTTCATAAGTTGTTGCATTTGGTTTCCGCCACCAAAACCGCCGAAACCGCCTCTTCCGTATCCTGCCATAATTATAATCTCCTTTTTGGCTATATATAGCATCGCATAAGCTATCTTTTAAAACTATTTTATTAATAGGATTTTTAATCGCCTTGACAAATTAAATAAATCCCACCTTTAAAAGGATAACCACTTATGCAAAACCGCATAATTGCCTTTATTTTATATTGATTTTTATTTTAATTTATTTATTGTAAAAATTTTAATCTACGTTTAAAACACAACGTACGCTTGCAGTAAACATAGCATATAAAAAGTTTAAATTACTTTATCTCCACGATGTTTTCTCCAAACATCTTTTTAATTTCGTTAATATCTTTTTTAAACTTTTCTTCTGCTTCTTCTCTTCCACCGACCTTACGAACGCTTGCTTTATATCCGCCTAAATCCCATAAAATAGAATTTACAGTCTTTAAGTTATCCTCTTTTGATAAAAGCATAAATTCGCTCTCTTCTTGAGCGTTTATAGTTACCTCTTTACCGTTTACGTCGGCAGTAAGATCCAAACAAGCCGCCCACAAAACTGCGTTTCCTGAGCCCCTTAAATTCCTTAAAAAAGTTCCCCAAACTTTATTTGGTGCAACCGTTTGCAAAGGAGCAGAAGCTTGCGGAAAAGAACTCTCTTCTTCCGGTGGAGCTTCGGGTATTGGTATAGAATAAAAATCTTCCTCTACAAACGACTGTTCTTTCGATCGCTCTTCTTTTAAAGTTTTAGTAAAACTCTTCTCTTTAGGCTCTTCTTGTTTAAAACTAGAATTGTCTTCGAAGTTAAAATTCGAATTACACTCGGCTTCTTCCCCTAAAGAATTAAAGTTGGACTTTACTTCTTCCGTCCTATTTAAAACGGGCACTGCGACTTCTTCTGCCTGCTTTACGACAACCGTACTGCGATTTTTGGACAATTCTTCGACCAATTTTTCGAGTTTTGCAATCCTTGCCATAAGAGCGTTTAAATCGTAATCTTGGCTGGGCCTCGACGCTTTTATAATGCAGGTTTCTAAAATTATTCTTGGATTGACGCTGTATTTAAGCTCTGCCTCCGCACCGGTAAAAATCTCCAAAACCCTAAGTATCGCTTCTTCCGTAAAGCTATTTACTTTGCTCTTTAAGTCGAGAAGCTTGTCTTCCGGCAAAGACAAAACTTCTTTTGCGTTTTTTGCCGTCTTAACGACCATCATATCTCTTATATAAGAAATTATGTCTCTTGTCAATACGGAAACGTTTTTTCCCATATTTATAATTTTATCGGTCAAGCTTAACGCTTCTCCCGTCTGTCCGCCAAGCACCGAAGTTACGAGCTTGGAAGTCTTTTCGGAATCGGACGCACCTATGACGTTTATTACGTCCTCGTAGGTTAAAACTCCGTCGCTGTACGAAAGGCATATATCGGCTATCGACAATGCGTCTCTAATACTTCCTTCTCCTGCTTTTGCTATTGCAGTTATTGCTTGGTCTTGATATTTTTTACCTATCTCGTCGTAAATATCTTTTATAAGCCCTTCTATTTGCTTGACGGGTATAAGTTTAAAGTCAAACCTCATACATCTCGACAAAATTGTAGAAGGAAGCTTATGAACTTCTGTAGTTGCAAGGATAAATACCGCATGCTTAGGAGGCTCTTCTAAGGTCTTTAAAAGTGCGTTAAACGCCTCTGGGGTAAGCATATGGACTTCGTCTATAATGTAGACTTTAAATCTACCCGCAACGGGTGGATATTGAATTTTTTCTCTCAATTCTCTTACGTGCTCCACCTTGTTGTTAGATGCAGCGTCCATTTCGGTAATGTCAAGATTGGTTGGAGAAGAAAGTTTTTTACATACCTCACATTCTTCGCAAGGAGAACCGTCTATAGGATTAAGACAGTTTATGGCTTTTGCAAAAATCTTAGCCGTAGAAGTCTTGCCCGTTCCTCTTGCACCGCAAAACAAATACGCATGTCCCACGCTGTCCGTCTTTATTTGATTTTTTAGCGTCTTAACGACGTGCTCTTGACCGACGTAACCGTTAGAAAAACCCTTTGGTCTAAAACGTCTGTATAATGCCAAATAAGCCATCTCTATCTCCTTATTTATATTTTCTTCTTAACCCTTAAATTTTACCGAAAATTTTAAGTGGTGTATTTAGTCTTTTTAAGTTTATTTTTTATCCTTTGTATTGCGTTGTCAATAGATTTTGGATTTTTGTCTAATTCTAAAGCAATTTCTTTATAAGAATACCCTTTTAAAGCCAAATTAAGAACGTCTTTTTCTGCATCCGACAACAAAACTTCTATCTTGCTTATATACTCTTCCTTTTCTTCGTTTTCTATTACGAGATTTAAAGGGTCTTCGAAAGCTATACTGCCGACTTCTTTATCGTCTAAAGAAATGCCCTCGTTTAAAAACGAATGGCGCTTACAAGCATAGCTTAAAACGGCAGAAATTATATTGTTCCTTATACAAGTAAAGGCAAAATTACTAAAGGCAACCGAACCGTTATATGCGTTGACCGCCTTTACCAAACCTATCGTTCCTTCTTGCAAGAGATCGTCTTTATTCCCCCCTTGCAAAAAGAACTTATTTGCTATTATTTTTACGGCTTTTTTATACCTTTCGTATATTTCGTCAAAGGCGTATTGATCTCCGCTTTTGTACTCTTCGACAAGTCGCTCGTCAGAAAAATCTTTATATTTATTCATTATCTTTTTTGTCTAACACATTCGTATAATGCAACTCCGCACGCAACGGAAGCGTTTAAAGAATTTACCTTTCCAAACATCGGTATGGTAATTACGGCATCGCATTTTTCTTTGGTGAGTTTATTTACGCCCGTATCTTCTCCTCCGACCACTATGGCGACGTTACCTCTTAAATCGGTAGAATAAATATCGTCCCCGCCGATTTCTAAAGCGTACGTCCAAACACCGTTCTTTTTAAGGTATTCTATTGCGTTGTTTACGTTTGTTACCTTTGCTATTTTAACGTGGTTAGCAGCCCCTTCCGAAACCCTCATTACAGTTTCGTTTACAGATGCACTGCGATGCTTTCCTATAACGACTCCGTCTGCTCCGCAACACTCAGCAACCCTTATTATACTGCCTAAATTATGTGGATCTTCTATTCCGTCCAAAACGACTATAAGTTTTTCTTTATCGCCTTCTAAAATATCGTCTAAATCGACGTAATGGTAATCGGAAACAAAGGCTATAAACCCTTGATGTCTTTTTGTCGTGCTTTCTTTATCTAAAATTATTTTATCTGCAAACTGAACTTTAATGCCACAGTCTTTTGCATGGGCTACGACCTTTTTTGATGCGTCGTCCCTCATGCCGTTTTGCACGAGAATTTTATCTATGCTTTTTGCCGATTTAATAAGTTCTTCTACAGCGTTTCTTCCTTCAATTTTCATTAGAATTCTCCTCGTAATTAAGCAAAACGTTAAGTCTGTCGGTCTTGCCGGTTATATAAAGATATCCAACCAAAGCCTCGAAGCCCGTGGATTTGTTGTATTCGGCAACGGTAGAACTCTTTGCTCTCGTGCCTTTTTTTGCGTTTCTTGCTCGGCGATAAACGTCTTCTTCTTCGGGGGTTAAAAGGGGTAAAATTTTATCTATAAAACTCGCTTGAGCAGATGCCCTTACGATTTCGGAAGAACGCTTGTTTAACTCCCCCGACTTAAAATCGGTGTTAAACGCCAATTTTTCTCTGACGTATAAAGAATACACCGCATCGCCAATAAATGCCAAAACGACGGGATTCATATTTTTTGCCTTTAATTCGCTTATTTGTTCGTTTACGTTAAACAATTTACTCTCCGCTCGTATAAAACGATAAAATATTAACCTTTTTTAAAAATTTGTGCTATAACCCACTTTAATATCTTTGATATTATACCACAAGTATCAACATTTTACAAGTAATTAAAACAATTCTGTAAAATAGAGAGTTTTAAGTATTTTTTTCTCGATAAACCCAACCCCGTATTTTTTAAAAACTCACCTAAAAATACCAACCAAAATCCAACGTTATGTTCTCAAAAAAATCAAATAAACAATAAATGAGCTCAACAAGTTTATCAAGACAAAAGAAAAACAAACTAAATTTATATTATAAGCAAAGCAAAAAACAAGGTTTTATTAAGTAGGTTTTTAAAGACAAAAGAGAGAACGATTCGAAAAACCCAAAACATTCTCTCTTTTATATTGATATAAATTGATTTTTGCTAAGGCAAAAGATTAAACATTATTTTATAGGATAAACGCACGATTCCGTCAAATATTCTACCACGCCAACGGCTATTGCATCGCATAATTTGCTTCGATACTCCGACGTATTTAAAAGTCTTTCGTCTTCTTCGTTAGATAAAAATCCACATTCGATAAGAACGCTTACGGCAGGAGAGCAATTTAATATATAATAATCTCCAACCAAAGGTTGATATTTCCTTTGCAAAACAACTTCGTTAAGCCCGTCTTGTATTTTTAAAGCGAGGTTTTTGCATTGTTGGCTATCCGTCCTATAAAAAACTTGTGCTCCACGCCTTGTTTTATCAGATTTAAAGCTGTTCATATGTACCGATATAACTACGTCGGCATTGCTTTTTATAATAATTTCTTTTCGCTTCTTCATATCTCGCAATTTAAAGCCTTTAGTCGTCGTTCCGTAGAGCCCTGCGTCCGTAGTTCTTGTCAACACAACGTTAAACCCGTATAAAGAAAGACTTTGTTTAAGCTGGTTTGCAACTAATAGATTAAGCCTGCTCTCTATCGTTCCGCCAACACCAACCACCCCACCGTCGATTCCGCCATGTCCGGCGTCTATAACGACGGTAATATTGCCATCCGTTTTTACTTCTTTTACGGACGGAATAAGACACGGCGCACAAACGCCGAATAAAAACACCGCCACCACTACCGACGCACATTTTACAATTAAGGAAAAATTAAAAATTTTCATATTACTATTTTATAAAACAAATTTAACTTTTATTATTTATTTGAAAATTTTTTTAAATATATTTTTAAGCGTTTATCTCTTGGCTATTTTTTTTAAAGCAAAACCAAAGATTTTTTTTGGAAAAACTTTATTTGCCTATTTTGACGGCTCATTATTTTCCTGTTTAAAACTGTGGTTATTAAGCAAAGAATAACCTTTTGGCTCTCTAGAACGTCTACCCATCAATGATGGGGTTTTGTAAGCTTGCGCTAATAATTTCTTTTGCTTTTTTATTTTGTTTACTGTTAATTAAAATTTCTTTAGCGTTTTAGATACGAGCAAGCCCATCAATGATGGGGTTTTGTAGGCTTGCGCTAATAATTTCTTTATTTTTTATTAATGATTGATTAAAACGTCTTTAGCGTTTTAGATGCAAGCAAGCCCATCCACGATGGGGTTTTGTAAGCTTGCGCTAATAATTTCTTTTGCTTTTTTATTTTGTTTACTGTTAATTAAAATTTCTT
>JAZNFL010000292.1:0-2798 GCA_045589135.1 Christensenellaceae bacterium | reverse complement strand
GAGTTTTATTACTCAATATAATATTTATAGCGTTGACGATAAAAATAGCAAACGAATTTTAGTGGGCATATAATAAAAGGTATGATAAAGTTATTTGAAAAACTTAAAATAAAAAACGTACATTTTATTGGGATATGTGGGGTTAGCATGTCTTCTCTTGCAAAATTTATTTCTTTGCTCGGTTATTCCGTAACGGGTAGTGACGTCAATTTTAACAAGCAAAATTTTGTCGGATACGAAATAAAAGTTTTTCCTATGCACGATAGCAAGAATTTAAATGGCGTCGACGTGGTTATATATTCCTCTGCGATTTCTAACGATAACCCGGAATATTCTTACGCGATAAAAAACGGAATGAGAATATTAAAAAGGTCCGAGCTTTTGCGGATAATTGAGGAAGATTTCCAAACTGTTATAGGGATTGCCGGTTGTCATGGGAAAACGACCACCGCTTGTATGTTGGCAAATATTTTTAGAAAATCCAATAAAAAATTCTATGCCCATATAGGTGGTAAAGATAGCGTTTTAGGGGATTTTATATATAGTGGTAACGAATGCTTAATAAGTGAAGTTTGCGAATATAAAAGGAATATATCTTATTTTATTTGCAATAAAGCTTGCGTGTTAAACGTTGCGCCCGACCATATGGATTGTTATAAAGATATGGACGATCTTGTAAGAGAATACTATTCTTTTTTGGATAGAGCGGACATTCCAATAATAAACAACGACGACAAAATATTAAAAAAATACAAAAATTCTCAAAAGATAACTTTTGGGATATATAGCGATAGCAATTATAAATGTGTAAATTTAAAAGAAAACCAAGGAAGATTTAGTTTTTCCGTATTAAAAAACGGAAAGTTTTTTGTTTCGGTTGATTTAAAAATTTGCGGAAAACACAACGTATACAACGCTTTGGCGAGTATTGCTATTGCCGACTCTTACGATATAAGCAAAGAAATTATTAAAAACGGTTTAGAAGATTTTTACGGGGCAGAGCGCAGGTTTGAAACTTTATACGACGATAAAGTTAAAATTATCGCAGACTACGCCCATCATCCGGAAGAAATATCTTCGACTATAAATACTGCTAAAAGATTAACGAAAGGAAAGGTAAAAGTTGTATTTCAGCCACATACGTATTCGAGGACTAAATTGCTTTTAGACGATTTTATAGACGTTTTAAAAAACGTAAAAAGTTTAATTATTTACAAGACGTATTCTGCAAGAGAAACCCCGGAATGCGGTTACGACGCAAGGTTTTTAAGCCAAAAATTACATAATAGTCTTTACGCCGATACCGATAAAGATTTAATAAATATAATAAACGACCAAATAGAAGAAGGGGATTTATGGCTTGTGTTGGGAGCAGGGGATATTTACGATAAAATAAAAAAGTTTATTAAAAGCGGAGAGATTTTAAACAATACAAAAGAAAATTAATCCAAACCGACTTTCACTAAAAACTATACCTACTTACATTGTGGAAAAGCCATTGAAGAAACTGTTTCGCCAAGTGTTTGGAGCGTTGGCGAAGCTACGCGAAAAACACGAACAGACTTGAAACAAAAATACTGCGGTGGGCAAAAGTCCATCGCATATTTTTTGTAATTATGTAGAACTTAAAAGCAAAATTCACCAAAATAAAAAATACCAATCAAACGATTGGTATTTAATGTTTTACTTAAAAATAGAGTGTAATATTTACACGTAAAGATTATTCGATATTGACTAAAATGGTGTTTTCGTAATCGTCTACTTGAGATGCGTCTTTAAAGACTTTTTTTACGTCGCCGAATTTTATGTTTTTAATATTAAAATTTGATAAATTGATAGCTTTATTGGCAATTAAGTTTATACTTGCTTCCGTATTAGAAAAATTATCGCTTACAAAACTTACGTCGAGTTGTTTTTGCATTGCAAGGTTTACGGAAAACTTTAAGTGGGTTTTTCCAAGTCCGGTAAAAGCGACGCTCGAGGAGTTGCCTGCGAGTCTAAGAGCGACGTCAGAATTAAGACCGGAGTCGGTTACGTAAATTACTTTATGGGCCATTCTTCCACCGGTTATTTCGAAAATTTCTTTCTCTAAAGAAGTGGTGGATTTGTAAGTATAGTATATTCCGCAATTTTTTGCCGTTTGAAGGTTTTCTTCGTTGCCGTCGACTATTATGGATACGCCTTGATAATAATTGATAAGTTGAGCAATAATGTTGCCGAGAGTATTACCACCAATTATAACGACGTGTTCTCCTTTTTGTATGTTGAGTTTGTCGATGACGGCTATACTTAAAGATAAATGTTGAATAAAAATAGCGTCGTCCATAGAAACGGATTCGGGAAGAGCAAAAAGCTCGTTACTTTTAACAACTGCAAAATCCTTTAAAAAGCCATCGTAAGAATTAGAAGAAAATTCTACCGAATTAAGACTTGCAAAATCTTCCGTATTGGCGTTTTGAGCGGCAGGATTAAGATAAACCTTATCTAAAATCTTTATGCCGTAAAAGTTGTTTTGATCTCCCATTTCTACAACTTCGCCAACGGCAAAAGAGCCGGGGGTTACCGGGTAGTCTTTGCTGGTTTCTCCTAAAAAAGCATCAAAATCGGCTTGTGTCAATAATACTTTTTTAATCTTAACTTTAAAGCTGTCGACAGAGTCGATATTCTCTTTGTTGGAAGATTGTTCAATAACTTCCGGTTCGGTAATTTGCCAACTTATCATAATAACTCCTTTTATAAAACGTTTATCGGGGCTACATTTTTGATTATAGTATATGCAAGAATTAATGTCAAGTGAA
>JAZNFL010000291.1:0-2715 GCA_045589135.1 Christensenellaceae bacterium | reverse complement strand
CTATTCGGACGGACTTTTAACTCCTCCTACAGAAAAGGCAATGTACGACGATTTAATGCTCCTTAAAAAAATGGGCTTTAACACCGTAAGAAAGCATATTAAAATCGAGCCGTTATTATGGTATCATTATTGCGATAAATTAGGCTTAATCGTTTGGCAAGATATGATAAACGGTGGCGGACAATATTCTTTTTCGACTATTTGTGCTTTTCCTTTTATAGGAATAAACTTTAAAGATTCTAATTACAAGAGATTTAAACGTCAATCGGAAGAATCAAGAGAAGAGTACGTCAGCGAATTAAAAACAATGATTAATTATTTAAAAAACGTTCCTTCAATCGGCGTTTGGGTTCCTTTTAACGAAGGTTGGGGACAATTTGACAGCGTTAAAATAACTAAACTTATTAAAACGTTAGATAATACAAGAATTATAGATAGTGTCAGTGGTTGGCACGATCAAGGTAAAAAGAGCAGTGAATTAAAAAGTTATCATATCTATTACAGACCTGTAAAATTTAAAAAAGATAAGAGATGCATCGTTTTATCTGAATTTGGCGGTTACAGTTATATGATAAAAGACCACAGTTCTTTCCCGGAAAATCCATTTGGTTATAAAGTTTATAAGGACGAAGAAAGTTTTTATCAAGGCTATAAAAATTTATTCGAGCAACAAATAATACCTAATATTAGTAAAGGTTTATCTGCAACCATATACACCCAGCTTTCTGACGTCGAACAAGAAATTAACGGTTTTATAACCTACGATAGAAAAAAAGTTAAAGTGGATATAGAAAAAATAAAACAAATCAATTCTAACGTAAAACTTTGATAAATAAGGAGATAGTTTTGAAGAACGTTATAATAATTGGCGCAGGTCCTGCGGGGCTCACCGCCGCATACGAGCTTTTAAAAGACAATAAAAATGATTATTCCGTTACTATTTTAGAAGAATCTTCAGTTATTGGAGGGATTTCTCAAACGGTTAAATACAATGGAAATAGAATGGATATTGGTGGTCATAGATTTTTTTCTAAAGACGACGATATAATGAACTGGTGGAAAAACGTCCTGCCTCTTCAAGGTCAGCCGAGTTACGACGATAAAGTTTTATCTCGTCAATCTGTATTAGAAGAAGGCGGTCCAAACCCCGAAGAAGTAGACGAAGTTATGCTCGTCAGAAGAAGAATTTCGAGAATTTATTACAAAAAACATTTCTTCGATTATCCCGTAAAAATGAATATGTCAACCATTAAAAACATGGGTATTTTTACTACTATTAGAGCGGGATTTTCTTATATATGGGCTTGTATATTTAAAAAGAATGAAACTTCTTTAGAAAACTTTTATATAAATAGATTCGGCAAAGTTTTATACAGAATGTTTTTCGAGGGTTATACCGAAAAACTTTGGGGTAGACACCCAAGAGAAATTTCTGCTGATTGGGGTTCGCAAAGAGTTAAAGGTTTATCTATAAGAACTTTGCTTAAAGATATTTTCAGCAAAATATTTGGCAAAAAGAAAGACAACAAAAATACCGAAACTTCTCTTATAGAACAATTTTGGTATCCTAAATACGGTCCTGGACAACTTTGGGAAACTGTTGCCGATAAAGTTAAAGCTTTAGGTGGAAAAATTTTAATGAACACTAAAGTTTTAAACGTCAATTGTAACGGTGATAAAGTTTCTTCTTTAGAATGTTCTTCCCAAAATGGCAAAATAACGATAGAAGGTGACGTATTTATATCTTCTATGCCTATAAAAGACCTTATAAACGGAATGCAACCTAACGATAAAGAATTAATAAGAATTGCAAACGGATTGCCTTATAGGGATTTCGTTACGGTAGGGCTTTTACTTAAAAAACTAAATTTGACAAACAAAACCAAAATAAAAACTTTAAATAATATAGTTCCGGATTGTTGGATTTACGTACAAGATACCGGTGTAAAAGTCGGCAGAATACAAATATTTAACAATTGGTCGCCATATATGGTAAACGACGCAGAAAACAACGTTTGGGTTGGTCTGGAATATTTTTGTACAGAAGGCGATGAATTTTGGAATATGGACGAAAAAACTTGCGTAGATTTTGCAATTAAAGAACTTGTTAAAATGGGCGTAATAGAAGAGTCTGACGTTTTAGACAGCCATAGAGAAAAAATCAAAAAGGCTTATCCTGCTTATTTTGATACTTATTCCGAATTTAATAAAGTTATCGATTATTTAAACGAGTATGACAATTTATATTGCGTAGGTAGAAACGGTCAACATAGATACAACAATATGGACCACTCGATGATGACGGCAATAAAAACTGTTGAGCATATCACCGGAACTTTACAAAACAAACAACAAATTTGGAACGTAAACACAGAAAAAACTTACCACGAAAAAAAGGAATAACAAATATATGTTAGATAAATTTACCGATTTTTTAGGTCTTAACGAAAAAAACGGAATATTTAAGCGAATTTTTCCTTATATTGCAATAATTTTCTTAGGTGTTTTTCTTTTCCCTCTAACTTATGGAAACGTAAAATATATAGGAACTTTAGACGTCGTAATATTATGCTTGACGATTGCAATTGCGGTAAATTTATATTTTTTATACAAAAGTAAAGACGTTAGCGACAAAATTTCTAAAATTTTTACCATTGCTATCGTAACTTTTTACTTAGGAATTATTTGTTTGTCTTTATGTACTGTTTTAAACAA
>JAZNFL010000290.1:0-10822 GCA_045589135.1 Christensenellaceae bacterium | reverse complement strand
ACGAGTGGGGTTTAAAATAAATCCTATATACAGTTTTAAATTGAAGGAGGTAATTTATGAGTTATTTTAACGGTTACGATAACGGTAACGGCAACAATAACAACGGATATAATACCGGAAGCAACAACGAATACAATACAGGCAACAACAATGGGTTTGACAATTATAATCCAAACGGACAACAACCTAAAAAGGGCTTTGCGGTAGCGTCTTTGGTTTTGGGTATTTGCAGTTTGGTTTTCTGTTGTTGTAACGGAGATTTGTTGGGTGGACTTATTCCTTTGGGTTGTTCTATCGTAGGACTTGTTCTCGGTATTTTAGCTAAAAGTTCCGGTTGTGGTGGTATGGCTATTGCCGGTATAGTTACGAGTTCTATAGGTCTTGCTTTAGCTGCTATATTGTGGCTTATCACTATTATTTTTGCTGACGAAATTGCAAAATGGGCAGAAGAATACCAAAAGATGCTCAGCGATATGATGCAAAGCCAAGACGGAATTGTAAAACCGTTGAGTTTTATTAAAAAGTTATTTAAATAATTTTAGAATTCCGTTTTTACTGATAACGTAAAGAGTAAAAGCGGAATTTTGTTTATTTGTTTTAGTTTGTTTTCATTCAAAAAAATCTGCAAATAGTGTAAAAAGGACAATATGGAAAATAAAGAAATAAACGATATCGAAAACAATATAGTATTAAACGGCACGGGTAACAATAAAAAAGTAGACGACGTAATGTATTCCGCTTTTGGAATAGCATCGTTTATTATAGGCATCGTAAGTCTTTTGTTGTATTGTTTGTTGGGCGGTGGAGACGGGATTTCTTCTTACATCCCGATAGTTATAAGTGTTGTGGGTTTGATTTGTGGGGTTTTATCGCTAAGGGTTAAAGCTACGGCGTTTAAAATAATTGCAGTAATAATTAATGCTTCGGCACTGTTGCTGTCGATTTTCGTGCTAGTAATATCTCTTACTTTCGGAGATTATTTTTTAGAGCTTATGGATCAATTAACCAGCCAATAAATATAAGGTGGTCGTTTTTAACGTCAGTTTAAGGGTTGGACGATTGGTTTTGGACGACTTAAAAAGGGTGTATCGCAAATATTTTTAAAATATTAAATGCAGTATTAATAGTTGCTTGGTGCTTTATGGTAAAACTTATTTCGTTTTGTGTTAAGCATAGATTAGCTATAGTTAGGACGGCTATAATTTTGGCTTTTGTTGCTTTTGTCGGGCTGTGCGTTTACGTATATTTTGGCAACCCGATAAAAAACTCGTTATTTCCTTGTGGGATAAAACGAAGAACAGGCATAAGCTGTCCTTCTTGCGGAATTACAAGATGGTTGTATTCTATGTTAAAATTTAATTTTAAAGACGCTTTTTACTACCACGCATTTTTGACCGTGGCGTTTCCTTTGATTGCCTATATATTAGCTTCGTTTGCAGTAAACCTTTTTGCGGACAAAAAAATAATACCGTATATTCCGCACGGGCTTGCCGTATATATCGTTTGTATAGTGGGGTTTGCGGTTTTTGCAATCGCTCGCAATTTTATCCCGGGTATTCTTTAGACGGGCGTATAGTTTAAAATCGGCATAATTTTAAAGAAAGTTTGCATAAAAGCAGGCTTTCTTTTTTTTCGTGGTTTAAAGAGTCGATGGTTTTCGTAGATATAAAAGTTTTATGGTTTTATTGACGTTATAAAAGTTTAACCATCGTGTTTATGGTTTTGTGGTTCGCTAAACAAATTTCGTTTTGTCGTCAGATAAACAAAAGGCAATTATTAAACCTTTATTTATAGCCAATAAAGTGGGATAGTTTGCCAATGGTTAAAAAAATTCAAAAACATATAATATAAAAGAAAAAAACGATTAAAAATAATTGCAAAAATTATAAGTTTGTGGTATTATAGTATGGCTGATATTAAGGCTATAAAAAATTCACACCCGTGTTTTCCACGTTTCGTGGCTCTAAAAATCAAAAAACAACAGTCGAAGAGCTTAGTCGTGGTGTCATAAGGGATACGGGGAGGATTAAACGGAGGAAATTAAAATGGCAGTAACATCAATGAAGCAATTGCTCGAAGCAGGCGTTCACTTCGGTCACCAAACCAGAAGATGGAATCCTAAAATGAAGAAGTACATCTATGGCGAAAGAAACGGTATTCATATTATCGATTTACAAATCACCGTTGACCTTATCGAAGAAGCTTATAACTTCGTAGTAGAAACCGCAAAGCAAAACAAGAGCATCCTCTTCGTAGGAACTAAAAAGCAAGCTCAAGAAGCTATTCAACAAGAAGCAGAAAGATGCGGAATGTATTTCGTAAATTCCAGATGGCTCGGCGGTACTTTAACCAACTTTAAAACTATCCGTACCAGAATCGACAGACTTAACCGTCTTGACGCTATGGAAAAGAACGGAGAATTCGAACTTCTTCCTAAAAAAGAAGTTGCTAAGCTCAAAGTAGAAAGAGATAAGCTTCAATTAAATCTTGGCGGTATCAGAGAAATGAAGACACTTCCAGGATGTATGTTCGTAGTAGATCCTAACAGCGAAGACATCGCTGTTAAAGAAGCAAGAAAGCTCAACATTCCTATCGTAGCTATCACCGATACCAACTGCGATCCAGACGTAGTAGATTACGTAATCAGTGGTAACGACGACGCAATCAGAGCCGTTAAGCTCATTGCTTCTATCATTGCAGACGCAGTTATCGAAGCTAAGCAAGGCGAAGACGCTGTAAGACGCAACGTAGAAGAAACTCCTGCTCAAGAGGTTGCAATGGAAGAAGCTCCTGCTCAAGAAGTTGCAATGGAAGAAGCTCCTGCTCAAGAAGAAGCTCAAGCAGAATAATTTAACTTTAAAATACGACAAATATCTTAAAATACTATAATAAGGAGATTAATAAAATGGGTTTTACATCTAGCGACGTTATGACTTTACGTCAAAGAACCGGTGCAGGTATGATGGATTGCAAAAAAGCTCTTACCGAAACCGACGGCAACATGGAAGCTGCTATCGACTACTTAAGAGAAAAGGGTATAGCAAAGGCTGCTAAAAAAGCAGGAAGAATCGCAGCAGAAGGTATCGTAGATTCTTATATCCACATGGGTGGAAAGATCGGTGTTCTTTTAGAAGTAAACTGCGAAACCGACTTCGTTGCAAGAGGCGCTCAATTTAGAGAACTCGTACACGATATCGCTTTACACATTGCAGCAGCTAATCCTACTTACGTTCAAGCAGACGAAGTTCCTGCAGAAGTTTTAGAAAAAGAAAAGGCAATCCTTAGAGCTCAAGCTATAGAAGAAGGTAAGCCTGCTCAAATAGTAGATAGAATGGTAGAAGGAAGAATTAAGACTTTCTACGAAGACAACTGCTTACTCAATCAAAAATTCGTTAAAGATACGTCTAAGACTATCGAACAAATTATCGTAGAAGCAACTGCTCAAATTGGAGAAAAGATTTCCGTTAGAAGATTTACCCGTTACGAAATGGGCGAAGGCTTACAGAAGAAATCCGAAAACCTTGCAGATGCAGTAGCAGAACAAGTTGCAGCAGCTAAACAGTAATTTAATCATAAACAAAAAGGAACGCTATGTGTTGAGGATTTTAATTGCAAGACAAGTGTTCCTTTTTTTAAAAGCTTTAATAGATAAATTTTACGTAGCTATAGGTAATGTGTAAAAGTTGCCGGGACAAAAAAGATTGGATTTATTTAAATGTAAGGATAAATGTAATCTTAGTTTTTAATTGCAGTGTAACGCTTTATTAAATACGGTTTTTGTAAAACTGTCAAAAGGATAGACAAAATACCGTCGCTATGCTTGCACGATTGGAGATATTAATTATGGAAGATAAGATGAAAAGGGTTATTCTAAAGATAAGCGGGGAAGCTCTCGGAGGAGATAAGGGAACCGGTTTTGATAACGATACGATAAAAAAAGTCGTAGAACAAATAGTAGAAGTTCATAAACTTGGCGTTCAAGTGGCTATAGTCGTTGGTGGCGGAAACATTTGGAGAGGCAGACAAGGAACGGAAATGGAAAGGGTAACAGCCGACCATATGGGTATGCTTGCAACCGTTATAAACGCATTGCGTTTGCAAGATGCAATAGAAAGAGAAGGCGTGCCTACGAGAGTTCAAACGGCTCTTACCATAACGAGAGTTGCCGAACCTTATATTTTAAGAAAGGCTTTAAGCCATCTCGAAAAGGGTAGAATCGTAATTTTTGCTTGCGGAACGGGCAATCCGTTTTTCTCTACGGATACGGCAGTGGCTTTAAGAGCCGCAGAGATAGGAGCAGAAGTAATACTTCTCGCTAAAAACGTAGACGGCATTTACGACAGCGATCCAAAGACTAATCCTAACGCTAAGAAATACGAAGAAATCAGTTATATTGATTTTATCACTCAAGGTCTTAAAGCAATGGATACCGCAGCCGTTACTATTTGTATGGAAAACAAAACTCCTATACTTGCTTTCGGTCTTAACGAAGAAAACGCAATAGTAAGAGTCGTAAGAGGAGAAAAACTCGGAACTTGGATAAGATAAAAGTTTTATTAAGCAAAGTTTACGCAATACGTATGCGGTAAAACTATTTGTTTTAATATTAATTGTTAAAATTTAGAAAAATTTTTATTTTTGCTCTTTTCAAAAGGGTAAAAATAGTGTATTATATAATTAAGCGGTGTCGATAATGGTTTGACACACGAGGGTAATCCCCTTAATTTATTTAAAGGAGATAATATTATGGCAGTAGATATGGAAAAAGTAGAAATGTTACTTTTAGAAAACGACGAAAGAATGCAAAAGAGCATCGACGTTTTAAGAACTAACTATTTACAAATAAGAGCAGGTAGAGCAAATCCTCACGTTCTTGATAAAATAATGGTTGACTACTACGGACAACCTTCTCCTATTAATCAAGTAGGTAATATTTCTGTTCAAGAAGGAAGATGTCTCGTCATTGCTCCATGGGATAAATCTTTACTTAAAGGGATAGAAAAGGCTATTATGCAGTCGGATCTCGGAATTAATCCTATTAACGATGGTAACCTTATTAGACTTGTTTTCCCCGCTCTTACCGAAGAGAGAAGAAAAGAACTCTGCAAACAAGTAAAGAGAGATGGAGAAGAATCTAAGGTAGCTATAAGAAATATAAGAAGAGACACTTTAGAATCACTTAAAAAGATGAAGACCGCAAAAGAAATTACAGAAGACGAATTTGACGGTTGGGAAGAAGACGTAGATAAGGCTACGGCAAAATCTGTCGAAGCAATAGATAAGCTTATGGCAGAAAAAGAAAAGGATATTTTGACGGTATAATTTATGTCGGATAAATTTACGGTAATTCCGCAACACGTCGGATTTATTATGGACGGTAACGGAAGATGGGCTAACGCTAAAGGAAAACCTAGAAATTACGGGCATCGCAAAGGCGCAGACGTTATAGAAGAAGTCGTCGGTGTCTGTTTTAAGCACGGTGTTAAATGTGTCACTCTTTATGCGTTTTCTACCGAAAATTGGTCTAGACCTAAAGAAGAAATCGACGAAATTATGGATCTTTTAGAAAAGTTTATCGTAAGATACACTCCAAAGCTTTTCGAAGAAAAAATCAGGCTTAAAGTTTTGGGAGATATAACGGCTTTAAATCCTCAGATGCAAAAGACCATAATCGAGAGAATGGACCAAACTAAAGATTTTATCGGAAGAACGGTAAATATCGCTTTAAATTACGGTTCTCGACAAGAACTATGTTATGCTTATAATAAAATGATAAAGGACGGCGTAAAAGAAGTTACGCCAAACGTAATTTCTTCTTACTTGTATACGGGAGATCAACCGGACGTCGATCTTATAGTCCGTACGAGTGGAGAACAGCGTTTAAGCAATTTTCTTCTATATCAAAGCGCTTATGCGGAATTGTATTTTACCGATACGCATTGGCCGGATTTTCATCGTAAAGAGGTCGAAAAGGCTTTAGAGTGGTTTGGTGGAAGAAAGCGCCGTTTTGGTAACGTAAAATGATTAAAAGAATTATCACGGGGGCAGGGCTCGTTGCCGTCGTTACGGGCGTGTTCTTTTTGAGAAACGTCACGACTACTTATTTTCAACTGTTAATTCTCATAATTTCTGCTATCGGAACAATCGAGATGTTAAGTGCCAACAAAGAAAAATTGACTTTGGCACAAATTATAACGACAGGTTTGTTTTCTATAGTTTTTTGCGAAGTTTTTGCCCTCTATCAAAGCGTAGAGTATTGTATGGCGGTTTTTGTCGGTGCTATAGTAATTCATCTTGCTTTGCTTGTTTTAGAGTATTCTAAGATATCTTTAGAAGGTCTTGGTTGGTGCTTAATTACGATGGTTTATCCCACGGTAATTTTGTTGCCGATGATGCTTTTAAACTCGATGGAAGACAATTCTCTTGTAGCTTTGGTGTTGACTTTCGTAATATCGCCTTTTACAGATACTTTTGCTTATTTTACCGGTTCTTTAATAGGTGGTAAAAAGATGTTCCCAACGATAAGCCCTAAAAAGACCGTAAGCGGTTGTATCGGTGGACTTGTCGGTGGTATCGTCGGAAGCATAGTGGTTTATTTTGTTTTTGGCGGTATAGTTGGAGAGTTGTTGATGCCGGAAGTCGTGTTCTTTGGACTTTTAGGATTGGTGGCTTCTGTCGTAACGGAATTTGGCGATCTCGTAGAAAGCGTAATTAAGCGTAAGTTAGGAATAAAAGATATGGGTAATTTATTGCCGGGACACGGTGGGATTATAGATCGTATGGATAGCATTATGTTTACTTGTCCTATAATCTACCTTGCTTTTGCCTTATTGTAATAAAAAAAGCAAAAATTAAGTATAATATATCGCAGGGCAAGGCAAAACTTTTGTCTTGCCTCAAATTTTATGTAAAATTTCAATAACGGTGTAATCACTTTAATTTACGTTGAACGATCATAATAGCAATTAATTTAACGTGGTTTGATAACATACGTGCATAATAGTATTATAATAGGAGATAGTCATGATTAATATTGCTCTTTTAGGCAGTACGGGTTCTATCGGCAGACAAGTATTAAACGTCGTAGACAGACACAAAGATAAGTTTAAAATAGTATCCTTATCGGCAGGTGCAAATGCTAAACTTTTGCAAGAACAAATAAATACGTATCGCCCCAAAGTGGCAACTTTAGCCGATCCTTCGCAAGCGATAAGAATAACGCAAATCCCTAAAGAAACAAGCTTTTATTATGGAGAAGACTCTATGCTTCATGCCGTTTTAGAAGAAGCGGACGTGGTTTTCGTTGCGGTAATGGGTTTTGCAGGCTTAAAGGCCGTCATCGAAGCAATAAAGTTAAAAAAGACTATAGCCTTAGCCAATAAAGAAACTTTAGTCGCCGGCGGAGAGTTGGTAATGCGCATGGCACAAGAAAACGGAGTAAATATAATACCCGTTGACAGCGAACACTCTGCACTTTTCCAATGCTTGGGATACGACAAAAACAGACGATTTAAAAAGCTTATTTTAACGGCTTCCGGCGGGGCGTTTAGAAATTTATCTTACGAAGAATTAAAAGACGTTACAGCAAAAGACGCGTTAAAACATCCGACTTGGCTTATGGGTAAAAAAATAACCGTCGATTGCGCAACGATGTTAAACAAAGGTTTAGAAGTTATAGAGGCAATGTGGTTATACGATGCTCCGTTATCTAAAATAGACGTCGTAGTACATCCGCAAAGTATAGTTCATTCTATGGTAGAGTTTGACGACAGCGCTGTTATGGCTCAGATGAGTTATCCGTCTATGGAGATACCTATTCAGTTAGCTCTTACCTATCCCAATAGGTTAATAACGGACGTTCCGTCCTTGTCCTTAGCAGGAAAAACTTTAGAGTTTTTACCTATGGATTACCCAAAACACCCATGTTTTAATTTGGCAATAGAGAGTATAAAACGTGGGGGTGTAATTCCTTGCGCTATGAACGCCGCTAACGAAGAAGCAGTAAAACTGTTTTTGGAGGACAAGATAAAATTTTTAGAAATAGCCGATTTTATAGAATACGGTATGAGTAATATAGAAAATTTATCTGTTAATTATCAAAATCTTTTATACGTTGACAATATGGCTAGAGTAAAAGTTAAAGAAAAATTTGCAAAGAGGTAATAATGAAGACTATTTTATCGGTTATACTTGCCGTAATAATCTTACTCGTCATGATTTTAGTGCACGAGTTTGGTCATTACGTCGTAGGAAAAATATTTAAATTTAAGATAAACGAATTCGCAATAGGATTCGGACCTGCTTTATTTAAAAAGAAAAAGAAAAACGGAGAAGTTTTTTCTATAAGAGCTATACCTTTAGGTGGTTTTTGTGCTTTCGAGGGAGAGGACGAAGAAAATTCCGATCCCAACGCTTTTAACAACAAAAAGCCGTGGCAAAGAATTTTAGTTTTGTTTGCCGGAGCTTTTATGAATTTTGTTCTTGCGTTTTTCGTCATAGTAATTGGATTTTCGGCATACGGACAATACGCAGTTATGACCAGCGAAGTAGTCCCCGTTTCAGAATACGAAAACTATTCTATACAAAACGGAGATATATTGTATAAGGTGGGTGGGAAAAACGTATTTTTAGTTACCGATTTAGTAATGGCTATGGACGATAAAAAGGCAGGACAAACGGTAAACGTAACCGTTATAAGACAGACCGAAGACGGTAAAAATAAACGCCTTAACGTTCCAATCGTTTTAAGAGAAGACTGCAACCCTAAAAACTTGACGGATGCAGTTACCGTTTGTAAAAGTTTGGGTATTGCAGTTCTTACCGGTATTACAGATAGCGACAACAAAGACGAAAGCAAGTTTTTAAAAGACGATTATATATTAAGGGTAAAGACGCAAGAAGTATACGAAGACAACGAGCGTTTATATACTAAAGACGATTTGTTAGAATTCTTTAAAGGTTTAGAAAATAACCAAACTATCGAAATCTGGGTGTCGAGAGTAAACCAAGAAACCCAAGAAGCAGAAAGAGTTTTGGTTTCGTTTACGACGGACGCTTCTTACGAAGAAGTCAAAAACGGCACAGACGAAGAGATATTGCAGTATTTTGGAATTAAAGGTCTTTCTTCCCACTATAGAATTTACAGCACTTCGGTAAAGGTTGGATTTTTCCAATCCATAGGTAGAGGATTCGTGTATGCGTTTAAAATAAGTGGAACTATTTTCCGTACCTTAGGAGAACTTATTACCGGTAGTTTAGGAATAAACAACGTAGGTGGTCCCGTTACCACTATAAAAATGACGTCGCAAATGGTTTCTTACGGATTCGAATATTTTTTGGAAATTATGGCGTATATAGGGGTAAATCTTGCAGTGTTCAATCTGCTCCCTATCCCCGCATTAGACGGATCTAAGATAATCTTTACTATAATAGAGTGGATTCGCAAAAAACCGATAAACAGAAACGTAGAGGCGATAATTCACGCAGTAGGGTTTGTTTTGCTGTTTGGCTTTGCGATATTGGTAGATTTGTTAAAGTTGTTTTAAGTAACCGTTTAAAAGCTTTACGCATATAATATAATATCTTCTAATAAGGAGATATTACTAATGATAAACAGAGATTTCGTTATCGGAGCATTGGTTGCTTTCGTGGTAATTAAGCAAGTTAATTTTTGCAAAGAAGAAAAGATAAAGAGAGAAAATCAACAAAAGAAAAATCGATGCAAAGAAGATTGCTGTCGTTACGTTTTATACAAAAAAGACAACTGCAATAGATTATAAAAGCTTAAATTTAAAGAGTCTTTATTTGCCAATATATAGCATAAGACAATAAATAAAGATTATTATTTGTTTTTACAAAAAGTTGCATTAAAGAACTCGTCTTTAAATATCTATCGTATTTCTGTAGGAATTATGAGTATATGGTTAAAACCCCCACGTTTAGCGTGGGGGTTCTTTATAAAAAAAATCTGCCCAAGGGCAGATTAAATGGTTTTTAATATTAAATTAAGCAAGACAAAATAAACCGTTCGATAGGATCGGTTTTATCCGCAAAAATAACTCGTATATTATTTTGCAGGGGTGTTGTCTTCTTTTGCAAAGATAAAAGCATTGTACGTTTCCGTTTTTGCTCTTATACCGGATTTCTTAATAACGTTTACGGAAGAAACGGTAACGAATTCCCAACCACCTTCACGTTCTCTGTTTATAATGTCAAAATAGGTTTCAATAGCCGTAGCGGGTTTAACTCTCTTTTTAACTACGATACCGCCTGCTGCGGGTACGACTTTGTAAACTTTCATAAAATCCTCCGTTATAATATATTCGGCTTTTTATTGCCAATACGTATTCCTTTTAATATTATATCACACTTTTTTAAGAAATGGAAGAGGAAAAACAAAAAAAATAAGGAAATTTTTATTTAAATTTAATATTTTTGCAAAAATTAGGGAAGTTTTTAATAGGAGAGGCCTAATTTTATTGCTAATAAATGGTTTTTAGAATATTTTAATTTTGTAATGCTGGATTATGTAGCAAAATAAATATGTATAAAAATTAAAGACTTAAAATAAAAAGTTGTAAAATTTTGTTTATAATGTAGAGCCTACTTGTGACTTGCTTAATAGATTATATTTGTAAAAATCCAACGATATGATAAAGTAAACCGTCAAAAGACAAAAGCATTATTTGTATAGTGGAATAAATAACAGTAAGTTTTTTAATTGATGGACGTTTTTATTTAAGGACGTTTGCATTAGACAACTAAAAATTATTTATAAAGGCTACTTTGTCATCATTATCGTCAAGATAAAAGCCTATGTCAA
>JAZNFL010000289.1:0-3696 GCA_045589135.1 Christensenellaceae bacterium | reverse complement strand
CCACTGTCTTTTATACATTGTTTTCCGTCTTTTTATTTATTATTGGACAAATTACCACAAGCCAAACGACGTACCAAACCGCAAGGACTATAGTTATTATCGCTAAAACCAAAAGAAGAGTTTGGCTGACTTTGGTTTCTGCAAGCTTACCTGCAAGATACACACCGCCAAGACAAAATATCGACACAATTAAGGTAAACAACGTAGAAAAATTTACTGCTTTTTTTAATTCTCTATTATCCGAAAGGGTTTTACCTATATAACCCCTAACGCCGTACTTTTGCCTGCCTTTTATTTCTCGGTTAGACATTTTTACTTTCTTCTCTACGGGGACGGATTTGTCTTCAAGCTGTTTTTCGTATTCTTCTCTTATCATAAACTTTCTCCTTAAAGTATCAATTTGTAAACTTTTTATGCCTACGTATAGCATAAAAAGTTTTTCTTTTTGTAATTATTTAAGAAATTATTTTTGAGTGTTTTTGTTTAAAATCTTATTTAAAAAGTATCCGGTATAACTGCCTTGCACGTGGGAAACTTCTTCCGGTGTTCCGGTAGCAACAACCATACCGCCACCATCGCCACCTTCCGGTCCTAAATCTATTATATTATCGGCAACCTTTATCACGTCAAGATTGTGTTCGATAATAATTATAGTATTACCGTTTTCTTTAAGCCTATTAATTATATTGATTAATTTTTCTATGTCGTAACTGTGTAAACCGGTTGTTGGCTCATCCAAAATATATAAGGTTTTACCGGTTGGTCGTTTAGATAATTCTGTAGCAAGTTTAACTCTTTGAGCTTCCCCACCAGATAAAGTCGTTGCAGATTGACCGAGTTTTACATAGCCCAAACCGACGTCTCTTAAACATTTAATCTTATTGTAAACGGTAGTTTGATTTTCAAAAAAGTCCACAGCTTCGTCGATAGTCATATTTAAAACGTCGCTTATGTTTTTGCCTTTAAACTTAACTTGCAAAGTTTCTCTGTTGTATCTACTGCCTTTACAAACTTCGCACGGGACGAAAACGTCGGGTAAAAAGTGCATTTCTATTTTTATAATGCCGTCGCCTTGACAGTTTTCGCATCTACCACCACTGACGTTAAACGAAAATCTTCCTGCCTTATAACCTCTCGTCTTTGCGTCTTGAGTGGCAGCAAATAAATCTCGTATTCCAGAAAAAGCCCCGGTATACGTTGCGGGATTGCTTCTTGGAGTTCTTCCGATAGGCGTTTGGTCTATTTGTATTATCTTATCAAAATATTCCGCTCCGATCACTTGATCAAACTTGCCCCTTGCCGAAACGTTTTTATTTACCTTTGCGTTTAAAGCAGGGTAAACAATCTCGTTGATAAGAGAACTTTTTCCGCTTCCGGAAACACCCGTGACAACCGTCAAAAGACCGATTGGAAATTTTACGTCTATGTTTTTTAAATTGTTTTGTCTTGCTCCCTTAACTTCTAAAAATCTTCCGTCTGGGATCTTTCTTTCTTTGGGGATTTCTATACTTCTTCTTCCTGCAAGATAATCTCCCGTCAAAGAATTGGGGCAATCGGTTATATCCTTAACCGAACCACAAGCTACGACTTCCCCTCCGTATACACCTGCTTTAGGACCTATATCGACTATATAATCTGCAAAACGCATAGTGTCTTCGTCGTGTTCTACAACTATTAAAGTATTGCCTAAGTTTCTTAAATTTGCAAGCGTGCCGAGAAGTTTTTCGTTATCTCTTTGATGAAGCCCTATACTCGGCTCGTCGAGGATATACAAAACACCCGTTAAGCCACTGCCTATTTGAGTTGCAAGACGTATTCTTTGAGCTTCTCCACCCGACAAAGTGCCTGCGCTTCTTTTTAAAGTAAGATAACCCAAACCTACGTTTCTTAAAAAGTTAAGGCGAGCAAAAATTTCTTTTACAATGGGCTCCGCTATAAGAGTTTGAGTTTTATCCAAGCTTAAATTCGACATAAAATCAAACAACTTATCTATAGACATAGAACATAAGTCGTCTATGTTTTTTTCGCCAACGGTAACTGCCAAAGCTTCTTTTTTAAGACGTTTACCTTGACAGCACGTACACGGAGAAGTAACCATATATTTTTGAATTTCCGACTTGGTATAATCGCTCGTCGTTTCTCTAAAACGCCTTTCTAAATTAGGGATTACCCCTTCGTACGCAGAGTCGAAACTTCCTTCGAAGGTCCTCGTCTGATAATTCATTTTAATCTTCTCTCCACCGTTTCCGTAAAGAATAATCTTCTTTACGTCTTCCGGCAAATCTTTTACCGGCGTATCCAAGCTAAAACCGTATTTCCTGGACAACGCAACGAAATACATCTGCGTAAACTTACTGCTATCGAGGTTCCAACCGGAAACGGTCATTGCGCCTTCTCTTAAAGACTTGTTTGGATCTCCTATAACCAAAGCTTCGTCGATTTTTTCTGTAAAGCCAAGCCCGTGGCATTCGGGACATGCACCGAAAGGATTGTTAAAAGAGAACAATCTCGGTTCTAATTCTTCTATGCTAATATCGCAAACCGGACAGCTGTATTTCGTAGAAAACAACTGTTCTACTTTATTACATTCTATAATAACTAAACCGTCCGCCAACTTTAAAGCCGTTTCTAAACTATCCGTAAGACGCTTTTCTATTCCTTTTTTTACGATAAGTCTATCAACTACGACCGAAACGTTATGCTTTAAGTTTTTATCGAGAACGATTTCTTCCGTAAGTTCGTAAACGGAGCCATCAACTTCTACCCTTGCGTAACCACTTTTTCTAAAAGACTCGAACATCTTGGTAAATTCGCCCTTTCTTCCTCTTACGACGGGTGCGTTTACAAAAATTCTACTGCCTTCCTGCATCGCTAAAATTTTATCGGCGATTTCGTCTACCGTTTGTCTATTTATCTCTCTACCACACTTAGGACAATGTGGAACTCCAGTCCTTGCGAATAGCAGTCTGTAATAGTCGTAAATTTCCGTAACCGTACCAACGGTAGATCTTGGGTTGTTGTGGGTTGTTTTTTGATCAATAGATATTGCGGGGGATAAGCCCTCTATTTTATCCACGTCGGGCTTACTCATTTGTCCTAAAAACATTCTCGCATAAGAAGAAAGACTCTCTACGTAACGTCTTTGTCCTTCGGCAAAAATCGTATCGAACGCAAGAGTGGACTTTCCGCTACCGGATAAACCCGTAAAAACCACGAGTTTATTCCTTGGGATTTTAAGACTTATATTTTTTAAATTATTCTCTCTCGCTCCCTCTATAGTAATATATTCGTTATTCATTACTTCCTCTCATCTTCTTTTTAAGACGGGCTATAGTTTCTCGTATTTCTATACATCTCTCGAAATCAAGAGCGTTACTTGCAACCTTCATTAAGGTCTTTAACTTTTCTATTTCGTCAGGTATATCCTTGGCTTTTATCTCTTTTGTATGATCGACTTTACCCGTGATTTCTAACGTATTTATTACGTCTTTTATTATCGTCTTGGGAATTATCCCATGTCTTTTATTGTATTCGTCCTGAATTTCTCTACGACGTTTTGTTTCCGAAATAGCCCTTTGCATACTTCCGGTTATCGTATCGGCATACATAATAACTCTACCTTCGGAGTTTCTTGCCGTTCTTCCTATCGTCTGTATAAGAGCCGATTCGCTTCTTAAAAAGCCTTCTTTATCGGCG
>JAZNFL010000288.1:0-5689 GCA_045589135.1 Christensenellaceae bacterium | reverse complement strand
TATAATTTATAAAGACTATGATAAAGATAGACGTTTTTGTTGGTGTTTAGAGAGGTTCGTTCGTGGCTGAAAGGCGAACTATACCTGATAAAGCGTTATTCACTTTGGAGTTGCGTACCGATACGTAGGATACGACGGTTGTTCCGTTATAACATAATTAAGGTCATTTTTATGGCGAAATAGGTGGTACCGCGTTACTAACGCCCTATGCTAAGCATAGGGTTTTTATATTTATTTCGGTTTTAAGGAGAATTTTTATGAAAACCAATATCGAAAATTTAAAAAAGCAATTTAAAGAAGATTTATCCGTTGTAAACGATACTAAGACTCTTACGGAGATTAAGGTTAAATACTTGGGTAAAAACGGACTTGTTACAGGTCTTTTAAAAGGTATGAAGGACGTTGCGCCTCAAGATAGACCGATGGCAGGAAAACTCGTCAACGATTTAAGAGTAGAAATTGAATCTCAAATTGAAGAACTTGGATTAAAGCTCAAAAAAATAGCTGACCAAGAAAAATATTTAAAAGAAAGCATAGACGTTACGCTTCCTGGAAAAGAAGAACCTTTGGGCAATCTTCATCCTATAACCCTTATAAGAAACGAAATCATCAATACCTTCGCAGGTATGGGATTCGAAGTATACGAAGGACCGGAAATCGAACTCGATTATTATAATTTTAAACAATTAAACATTCCGGAAGATCACCCTGCAAGAGATATGCAAGATACTTTTTATCTTACGGACAATATTCTTTTAAGAACGCAAACTTCTTCGGGACAAGCAAGAGTAATGGAAAAACGTCAACCACCTCTTAAAATATTAAGCCCCGGCAGAGTTTATCGTTCTGACAGCGACGCAACGCATTCTCCAATGTTCCATCAAATGGAAGGATTGGTTGTTGATAAAGGTTTGACTTTATGCGACTTAAAGGGAATGCTCGAAGAGTTTTTAAAGAGAATTTTCCGTTCTTCCGACATAAAGACGAGATTGCGTCCATCGTACTTTCCTTTTACAGAACCAAGCGTAGAAGTTGACGTAAGTTGCTTCGAATGTGGCGGTAAAGGTTGTAGTCTTTGCAAGGGGACGGGTTGGATAGAAGTTCTTGGTGCAGGAATGGTCAATAGAGAAGTGTTTAAAAACTGCGGCATCGATCCCGACGTGTATACAGGATTTGCATTTGGTATCGGCTTAGAAAGAATAGCGATGTTAAAATACGGTATTCCCGATATCAGATACTTCTTCGAAAACGATTTAAGATTCTTAAAGCAATTTAAATAAGATTATAGGAGGAATTTATCATGAAAGCACCACTTAGTTGGTTAAATGAATACGTTGATATATCTAACGTCTCTGTAGAAGAGCTTAAAAATAAACTTTTTTCTTGTGGGTTCGAAGTAGAAGAAGTAATATACGTAAATAAAGACGTAAGTAAAATCGTCTTTTGTCGCATAGAAGAGATCGCTCAACACCCAAATGCTGACAAATTGTCCGTATGCCAAGTAAATGCTGGTAAATACGGCGTTTTGCAAATCGTAACTAACGCTAAAAATATAAAAGTTGGAGATATAGTTCCAGTTTCTGTCGACGGAGCAATACTTGCTGACGGAACGAAAATCAAAGCAGGTAATTTAAGAGGAGTTCCTTCTGCCGGTATGTTTTGCGGTGGGGAAGAAATCGGCATAAACGACGCTTATTACGACGGAGCAAGCTTCGACGGAGTTCTCGTATTTAAAGAAGAATATCCTTTAGGAGAAGAAGTTGCCGACGTTTTACAAATTAAAGACGTTGTTTTTGACATTAGTATTACGGCAAATAGACCGGATTGTCAAAGCATTTTAGGTGTTGCAAGAGAAGTTGCCGCAGTTTTAGATAAGCCTTTAAAAATGCCTGCAATGGATTTTGTGTGTTCTAAAGTAAATAATTCGGACATGGTTTCGGTTACCGTCAAAAACCCCGAACTTTGCCCAAGATATATGGCTAATTTTATAGACAACGTTAGAATAGCTCCTTCTCCACAATGGATGCAAAAACGCCTTTCTTTATGTGGAATAAAGCCTATTAACAATATGGTAGACATAACTAATTACGTTTTATTAGAAATCGGTCAACCAATGCATGCGTTTGACTACAGATTGTTAAGTTCTAATTCTATCGTTGTAAGAACGGCAGAAAAAGGCGAAAAAATAACTACGTTAGACGAAAAAACTTTCGATTTAGACGAAAACGTTTTAGTTATATGCGATGCGAATAAACCCGTATGCTTAGCCGGTATAATGGGCGGACTTAACAGTGGAGTAACCGAAGATACTAAACAAATTGTTTTCGAATCGGCAAAATTTAAAAGAGATTGCGTAAGAAAAACTTCCAGAAGATTAGGACAACGTTCGGATTCTTCGGCAAGATTCGAAAAAGGTGTTGACGTATATTCTGTTGAAACAGGCTTAAATAGAGCTCTCAATCTCGTATATCAACTCGACGCAGGCGATATCGGACAAGGCATTATTGACGTTTTGGCAGAATCCAAACAAAATAAGGTAATAAATACAACCACAAATAAAATTAATAGTCTTCTCGGAATTGTCGTTCCTAACGAAAAAATCGTTTCTATCTTAAACAATTTAGAGTTTAATTGTAAATTAGAAGGAGAAAATTTAACCGTTACAGTACCTCTTTATAGAGAAGACGTAGAGGACTATCCAGATCTTGCAGAAGAGATCATAAGAATGTACGGATACGACAATATAGATTGCACGCTTTTCGAGGACGCATCTATAACTATGGGGGGATACAACGAATACCAAGCTAAAACCGAAGCTGTTAAGACGTTTTTAATCAATAAAGGCTTTAACGAAGCAATAAATTATTCTTTCGTTTCGGATAAAGACGCAGAAGTTTTCGAATTAGAAGACAATTCATACATCAAGATTATTAACGCTTTAGGCGAAGATATGAGCGTTATGAGAACGACTTTAATGCCATCTATGGTTTATACCGTATTAAGAAATCTCAATAGAAAGAATTTAGATGGCAGACTTTTTGAGCTTGCAAAAACCTATATTCCACATAGCCTTCCTTTAACTGAGCTTCCGGAAGAAAAGAATTCTCTTTGTTTAGCTATATTTGGAGAAAACGAAGATTTCTATACTCTTAAAGGAGTTGTAGAATCGATGCTCAACTTAATGCAATGTTCTAACGCCGTAGAATATAATAAGAGTCAAAGAAAGTATCTTCATCCAACTCGTGGAGCAGAACTTATCATTGATGGAGAAAACTTCGGTTATTTAGGAGAACTTCATCCGGAAATAGCAGAAAAACTTGGCATAGACAAAAGAGTTTACGTAGCAGAAATAAAATACGAAGACTTAAAAGATAGATTAACGAGAAAGATTTATTTTAAATCCGTGCCTAAATACCCATCGGTAGAAAGAGATTTGGCTTTAGTTATGGACGATGCCGTTACAAACGCAGAAGTAGTAAACTGTATAAAATACAGAGCAAATAAGAGCTTAGTAAGCGTAAAATTATTTGACGTCTATAAAGGCGTTGGTGTGCCGGAAGGCAAAAAGAGTATGGCGTATAGACTCACTTTCGTCGCTCTCGACAGAACTTTAAGCGTAGAAGAAGTTGACGGATACGTCGGAAGAATACTCAATAATTTAAAACAAATTAACGTAGAGTTAAGATAAAAAGGGTTTTTATGATAGAATTATTAGCGCCAGCGGGCAATTTGGAGTCGTTTTATTCGGCTATAAATAACGGAGCAAACGCCGTCTATATGGGTTTAGACGATTTTTCTGCCCGCAAAAGTGCTGATAATTTTTCTATAGAAAACTTAGACGAATATTTAAATTTTGCTCATGCTTTAGACGTAAAAGTGTACGTTGCCGTAAATACTTTGGTGAAAGAATTTGAGGTTGATAAATATTTTTCCTTAATTAAATCGGCGTATTTAAAAGGCGTTGACGCATTTATTTTGCAAGACGTTACATTTGGTAAGATATTAAAAGAATATTTACCCGATATAGTTTTGCATTTAAGCACTCAGGCAGGAGTAAACAACGTTGATAGCGCTAAAGTCGCTTTAGAGAACGGTTTTGATAGGGTAATTTTATCAAGAGAAACCAATTCTAAAGAAATTGATGAGATTTCTAAAATTATTGAAACGGAAATTTTTGTCCACGGTGCGATGTGTACTTGTTTTTCTGGACATTGTTACATGAGTAGCTTTGCCGGTGGTAACAGTGGTAACCGTGGTTTTTGTAAGCAACCTTGCAGGCAAAAATACACTATAAGCGGAGATAATTTTAAACCTATTACCGGTTATACTTTATCCCTTGCCGATATGTGCCAACAAAAAAACTTTGATAAAATCCTTAATAGTAACGTTAAAAGCATAAAGATAGAGGGCAGAATGCGTAGCCCCGAATACGTTGCCGCATCGTGTAAACTATATAGAAGCCTATTAGACGGTCGTTATTCTAACGATTATTTGATAGACGCTAAAAAAACGTATAATAGAGGGGATTTTTCTACGGGATATTACGATTGCGTAGATCCTAATATAGTTTCCTCTAAAATTCAAAATCACCTTGGAGTATTTTTTGATAAAATAACTAAGGTGACAAATAAGTTTATTTCTTGTAATAAAAGTTTTAACATAGGCGATTGTTTTAAAATTTTAAGATCAGGCGAAGAGATCGGAAGCGCCGTCGCCACAAAAGAAAACTCTAATTTAATTTTAAAATACAAAGGAAATCCTAAAAAAGGCGATAGTTTGTACATAACAAAAGACGTAGAGCTTTCTAAGAAATTATTAGATAATAAAAAAGCTTTAAATTTACAAGTAACAGCAGAGATAAAACTAAATAACCCCATAGTTCTTTATTGCGAAGGTGTAAAAGTTATTTCTGATTATATCGTTGCTAAAGCTATTTCTTCTAAAACAACCAAAGAAGAGATTATTAAAAACTTAAATAAGACCGATAAATATCCTTTTATTATAGAGGCTAAAGTTAATTTGGACGAAAATATCTTCGTGCCTAAGTCTATCTTTAACTCGTTAAGAGCGAGATTGTACGAAGAGATTTTTTTATTAAAATCCAAAAACATAAATACATTAAAAATCAACGATAATTTAAAGGATATTTTAAATAATTATGATATAAATAATTTTAACAATCAAGGCATAACGGTGCTTTCTAACGATTTTGATTTTCAATTTTCTAAAGAAGTTAAAAATATAGTTTTTGCCCCTGACGATTATTCTGACGATGCTTGCTTTGAAAAGTTTTTCAACAACGTAAAAGATTATAACGTAAACAAATTTTTATTTGTACCGGCTTTTTATAATCAAATAGACCGTCAAATAATTATAAATAAAATTAAGGGGTTCGACGGTATTTACGCTGACGGTATTTCCGGATTAAATTTGGCTAAAGAGTTAGGAATAAATTTATATTGTGGAATTGGATTAAATATCTTTAATAATATTGATTTACAATTTTACAACAACTTAAATGTTTCCGGTATAGCAATTTCTCAAGAATTATCCAATAAAGAAATTGATTCTCTTATTGGCAATTTTGATGTTTTTACTACTGGTAACGTAAGAATAATGGAACTTTTATATTGTCCTTTTGGTAGAAAATGTCACGATTGCAATAAAGGCAATATATATACTTTAACAG
>JAZNFL010000287.1:0-6437 GCA_045589135.1 Christensenellaceae bacterium | reverse complement strand
GTTGAATTATTTCCATATGTTTTTTTTTGTTAAATAAATACTATTTGCTTTTTGTTAAATAAATTAAAAACGGCAGACTTTATAAAAAGCCTGCCGTTTTTGGTGCTGGAGACCGGAATCGAACCGGTACGGTATTGCTACCGAGGGATTTTAAGTCCCTTGCGTCTGCCTGTTCCGCCACTTCAGCACGTCAACGATAATTATTATATCATTGTATTTTTTTATTGTCAACAAATTTTAAGTCTATTCTTTGCTCAATCTCATTAAATTTTATTAATTTTTTAATAAATAACAAAAAATGTCGTATATCTTGCCAAGGTTTAGCTTAGTTTTTAGTTTTAACAAAGAGTAAAATTCGCTTTGCGAACCAAAAATCAATCTCCATAGTTTTTATTGAGTTTTTTAACGTAAGGCAAAAACAAACTAAGTGCAAGTATTAATGCCAAAACGTCAGAGATTGGAGTTGCATACGCTATGGCTTTTACACCGAAATTATTTAAAATAAACATCAACGGAACGTCGAAACCACCCTTTCTTAAAAAAGAAAGAATCATCGGTTGTAACCTTTTGCCCGTCGCTTGAAAAACCGTTATAACCATAAACGTTGCAGAAATTGTCGGACACGTAACACACAATACCTTTAAAAAGTGTTTAGCGTATTCTACGGTCAATTTATCGTCTATAAACATTTTTGACACGGGAGTTGCAAGGACAAAAAGAAGCACCGCACCTATCGTCGATATTATTATACAATATAAAAAGGCGGTTTTTATGGCCTGATTCATTCTCTCTTTATCTCCGGAAGCATAATTGTACCCTATTAAAGAAAGAACTCCTTGCGTCATGCCGTTTGCGAGAGCAAAAGCAAGCATATCGACCTTTTTTGCCACACCCATACCTGCAACGGCTTGATTAGAATACCCTGCGACGAGTTTATTTAAAGCGACGTTGGATACTAAGCCCATTGCGTTCATAATAAAACTAGGCAATCCTACGGTTATAATTTCGATTGGAATTTTATGCTTTAACGTAAACAACTTTGGCTGTGCCGTTAATACCGTGTTTTTTCTTATCTTAAAAATAAAAATTATAAAATAAAAGACGGAAAAGACGTTAGAAAATAACGTTGCAAGTGCAGCACCTTGAATTTTTAAGTTTAACACTGCAATAAATATCGGATCTAATATTATATTTAAAATTCCACCCGCAACTAGCCCAATGCTTGCAACCGAAGAATACCCTTCCGATCTTACGAGATGCGCCAAACAAGCCGTTAAAACGGTTGGAACAGAGCCTATAGTTATAGTCCAAAAGGTATAAGATTTGCAAAAGTCGTAAGTTTCTGAATCCGCTCCCAAAAACGGTAAAATCTTAGACCTAAAAGCAAACATAATCAAGCCGTATAATAGAGCGACAAATACACATCCGTATATGCTAAATACCGAGCATTTTTTTGCCTTTTCTTTATCTCCCCTACCCAAACATCTCGATATAACGCTTGCACCGCCAATACCGAAAAGATTGGCAATGCCCGTCATAAAGATAAACGTCGGCATAGAAAGAGTTACTGCCGCAACTTGATTTGGATCGTTTAACTGCCCGATAAAAAAGGTGTCTGCTATGTTGTAAACAACCGTTATAAGTTGACTTATCACCGTTGGCAATGCCAATAATATAACGGCTTTTTTTATTGGCATGGAGGCATATAATTCGGTGTTGTCAGTCTTCATTTTTTGCCTCCTTAAAAACGATTTTTATAAATTATAACAATTATTAATTTTTTTGTCAACCTCAGAATACTCGAATAAAAAACGAGAATCGCAAGTTTTGCGATTCTCTTAAACGATTATTTTAAAATTTTTAAACTGTTATATAAGGCTGTAACTTTGTCGTCGTCGTTTACCCTCTCGGTAAAGGTTACGGTATAAGTCCTATCTCCGGAAGTCAAAATATAAAGCGTTTGTTGCATTGTTACTTTTACTTCTTCTACCATAGCTTCTACGTCGTAAGATATAGAAATTACGTATGCTCCATTTATGTTTGTGGATTTTGCAAGAGAAGGATTAATGATTCTCATGCCCATTTGGTCGTAAACAGGTCCCATCTCCGCCAAATACGACTCTATCGTTAAAGTGTCGTAATAAGTGTTTTTTGCCTCGTAAGCAACCGTTATATTGTTATTACTGCCGTCAGGCTTAGTAAAAACCGTTATCGTGCCGTATTTGCTGTCCCATCTTTCCGGATAATTAAACTGAATATATTCGTCTTTATAAAGACCGGGGATTTTTTCTTCTTTTCCGCAAGAAGTCAAACAAAAAAGACAACAACAAACCACCGTAAAACAAATTATAAAATTTAAAAGTTTTTTCATAAAAATCTCCTTAAATCCTTAATATTTTTTATTTTAACATACGCTTTTTTATTTGTAAAGAATTTAAATACTTTTTATCTTTATTATAAAAAATTTATTATTAAAACTTTTGACTGCGCTTTCTTTCAGAAAGAAACCTTTTCACCTTTCCGTCTTCCGAATAAAGATATTCGTCAAAATCCTTATTTCCAATTCTTTTAAGAATTTCTAATTCTTCTTTGTTTAGCAAGACCGTCTGAAGACAAGTTACCGTCTTAAACATTCCGACTTTGCACCACAAAACACCGACGCTATCTATTACTTGCGGGAAGGTTAAATACCCGGCAATCATCTCGTCGCTTTGGTCTTGATTTGTCCATTCGAAACTATGTCCGTAAGAGACGTTTATTTTTTGATCGTAAGCAAATCTTGCAAAAATCATAAGTTTATCTAAATACCAATTTAACACTTTTTTATCGGACAAATCTTCTGACTTATCAACAAACATAATATATTCGTTATATTGACTAAGCGAATTTTTAACTTTTGGCAGTTTATAATCGCTCGCTCCCATAGTTACGAGTTTATAAAACGGATATTTTTCGTTCGGCTCGTACTTTAGAACGTCAACGTGATATTCTTCTTGGCAAACGGAATGCAATACCGAGCTGTTGTTTTGTCCAAAATAATAATCAAAATGTCTTATAAGTTTATTTTGTTCACTTTGCTTCATAAGTTTACCCACTATTTCGATTTTTACAATAAAAATTAACGGCAATAATATCCTTTATATAACAATTTATAACCAGTATTAGTCGTATTAAGAATTAGACTGTCTAACGTCTTCTACGGCTTTGTAATAGTCGAAATCTGCGTAAAAAATGTTTTCGACTAACTTTCCGCTGTTTTTATAGAAAAGTTTTCCGTCTTGGGCATAAAACACCTTATTGTCTTCGTCGCAAGTAAAATTGCATTTTAAAACGTAAACCTTGTAATATTCTACTTGGTTTTCTTCGGTTATGCTTACCGTTAAACGATCCAAAGAAATAAGCTGTAATTCTTTGATATTTTTACTTAAACGGACGTTAAACGTATAATACTCAACGACGACGTTATCCAATCTTGCCGCCGTCCTTATATCCATGCCACTCCATCTTAAAGCGTTTGGCGAAAGCAATTGTTGTGCTTGTCTTGACACTTCTATATTAAACGGAGTTGGAACACCTCGTCCAAAATATCCGCCCAAACTCGTTATAGGCGCTCCTTTATACTCTTCCGGAATTTCTATATTTAAAGACTCTTCTTTCCCATCCCAACTATAAGAACCTAAAAACGCATCGTTTGTTCTTGCGCTATAACCAACGTCGAAACCGTTGACATTTCGTACTAAGTCATAAAAAAGACAACACCCGCTAAAAAACGTCATCGATACGACTACACATAGCACTGTTAATAACTTTTTCATACTTACCTCCGATAAAACTTATCTTTGTCAAAATAATATTAACTATTGTAACACATTTTCTTATCAAAAACAATAATTTGGATTTTTTTCTTAAAAAATTGTTATTTAAATATAAAAGAGTGCAAGGTTTTTCGCATGCACCCTTTTTATAAACTAAGATTTATTTATCATTAGAATTATATAAATACATATCAATATCTATCTGAGTTCTTGTCGCATGACAAAAATCAATTACAGCGAGCGACGGCGCAAGACACGGATTGATATCGTCCACGTAAATCGTTGGTACGACTTCTAAAATAAATGAAACGTCGTATTTTTGTCTTATTAAATTTAGTAACGGAATTTTGTCTTGCAATACGGCGATAGTCTTCTCCATCTGTTTTTCTACTTCGACGTTATATTCTGCACATCTTCCGATTTCCCAAAGAGCAAAATCGTACTTTGTGCCGTTTTTGCGTAAATCTCCAATTTTCCAAGTTTTTTCCGGAATAAGGTTTAATAGTTTAGAAACGTCATCGGGATTAAAATCCCCAACGATCCTAAAACTCGTATAGCAATTATTGCGAGTATTCATAAAACTCTCCTTCAAATTCTTATTATCTATAATATTATCACATTTTCGGAGATAAATCAATGCAAAGCCTTGTAAATCGTCAAAAATGACGTTTACGTATAATTAGGTTTTCGAACTCCAATATTCAACAAAACCAAAGTAATTATTTCTCGTTGTTTCATCTAAATCATTAGGAGTTGCAAGAATAACGAGAGGAAGTTCTATATGAACGTGATTAGAGAAAGCGGAATCAAACTGACGCTCACGTATTTCAGAAGAATCCAAAGAAACGACGTAGAGTTCTTGTGCTATTCCGTCACAGTTTTCCAAACATATATTTACGCCAAAACGTTCAAGCCCTTCATCATCTTGATATTTAATTATATCATAGTTGCGTACGAAGCACGGAAAATATAAATCATCACATCTGCGAGGGCAAATCTCTTTACACTCCGAACACATAATTTCGTTGTCGCAATCAGCAGAATTTTTATAATCTGACACTTCCAAAACAGTCTTATTTTCTCCAAGAACGCACTCAGCATAGGTATCTTCTTCAAACGTATCGTTCTCCAAAATACTTTGCGTTTAATGATTCTATATCGGCTTTTTTCGGTTTCTTTTAAATCAACATCTGCGTATCTCTCATGAAAACGATCAATACAAACAAGTGCAGATTGATAAGACAAACACAGATATTTTTCTTCGTATGCCTCAGGAGTATCTTTGATTAAAAGTTCATACACAAAACCATCGGGGGCTTCAATAAAACGTAAAAACTTTTCTTTTTCGTATTTAATATAAACATTCGCTAATGCCGAAACGTCAGACTTTGCAACGTTAGAAAATCGTTCCAACAAATCTATACGTTTATCAAATGATGGAGCATATCTGTATATAATTTGTAAAAGTTCGTTTTCGTTGAATTGATAGTTTGTTTCTTTTATCTTAGCCTTTAGTTCGACTGATGGTAGTAACTCTATAATTTCGTTAGTCATAATCTTTCTTAAATTTCCCCATAAAACCACAACGTTGATTTTCTCTGTATGCCCTCTTCGAAAAGTATCTCAATATATCCTTTCTCCTTTAGCAAGGTTTTGATATTTCGCTCTTTTGCAAAAGACCGCTTATCAAAATCTATCGGAAGCCATTTCTGTTCGGTGGAACTCCGCTCCCAAAAGGAGTTATAATACTCCTCATCGTAAAAAATAATAATTTGTGACTCCCACAAATTGCCCTCATCAACAACACTGACCACTTTACAAAAAGGAATATCTTTTGGCTTTTTCTCTATGATATCAGCGGTCTTTTGTAACCACGCTCTACAAAATACAGTTTTAATCTTTCCACTTGTCTTTGGCGAAGAAATAAACTTATCTGACGGAACGTGGAAATGTTCGTATTTGTTGTTTATATTAGTAAACGAGGTTATTTGCGCTATATTTAAAAGCAAATTTTTTATCTTTTTTCGTTGTCCACGTTGTTTTTTATGTTTCATTCTTTTTATATCCAAACTTAGTTTTAATTGTGTTTTATTAGCGAAATTACTTTCAACGCAAGAGGGATTTCGTTCGTAAAAGGCGGATTTAATTGAAAAAGCAACAAGTTTCAACTTGTTGCTTTTTCTGGAGGCGCCACCCGGATTTGAACCGGGGAATGAAGGTTTTGCAGACCTTGGCCTTACCGCTTGGCTATAGCGCCTTAAAATAAAAAAAATGGAGCGGGAAACGAGATTCGAACTCGCGACATTTGCCTTGGCAAGGCAACGCTCTACCACTGAGCCATTCCCGCATAGATTTAGCGATGTTTTGGTGGGAACAATAGGGCTCGAACCTATGACCCCCTGCTTGTAAGGCAGATGCTCTCCCAGCTGAGCTATGCTCCCGATTTCTTGCCATCGCTGATATAATATAACAAATTTTTTTTTAAATTGCAAGTGTTTTTAATAACTTTTTTGAAAATTTTTTAACTTTTTTTATTTTATTTTAATTCATTATTATATCTTTAAGCTTTTCCTGCCTTTTTAATGCAATATTTTTGATTTTTTCTATATCAATTTGACTGTT
>JAZNFL010000286.1:0-2106 GCA_045589135.1 Christensenellaceae bacterium | reverse complement strand
CCGTTATATTCTTTAGGATTATGACTTGCCGTAATAACTATCCCCATACTTGCGCCGAGTTCTCTAACGGCGTAGGAAAGTATAGGCGTAGGAGTTATATCTTTAAATACAAACACCTGTATATCCATAGAGGAAAAGACTTCTGCCGAAAAAAAGGCAAATTCTCTTGATTTTATACGACTATCGTAAGCAATAACCACCTTTTTAGTTAAATAGTTTTCAGTAATATAACTACCAAGACCTTTCGTCGCCCTTTTTACGATATACACGTTCATACGGTTAGTTCCTGCTCCGACTTTTCCTCGAAGCCCGCCCGTTCCAAACGTAAGGTCGCAATAAAACCTATCGCATATTTCTTCTTCGTTATTTATAATGCTTAAAAGTTCTTCTTTTACGTCCCTGTCATTTACGTTTTTAAGCCAAATTTCATATTTCGGTAACATCTTATTCCCTCATACTACAAGTAATATTATTAACACTCAATTACAGTATTTCGCGTATACTTTCAAAATATAAGATATGACCGAAATCATTGGGGTGATTTATATTATTTCTCAATAAACTTTCGTAAGTTTTCCCTTTCGCTATGATATCTCTGAATTTTTCGGTAACGTTTACAAACGCCACGCCTCTGTCCAACGTAACTCTTTTTAACGCGCAAACGTACTCGCCGAGAAATTCAGAAGAATGCGCCCATTTGGGATTAGGTATCGCCGGAGATAAAACAATAATTTCCGCGCCTTTAGATTGAAAAACGTCTATAAACTGACCTATATTGTATTCGTACCACACGGCAGGAACCGAATTTCGTATATTCTCAAATTTATTTTGGTCGTTCATTCCAAACGCAATAATAACAAAATCAAAATTCGTATCTAAATAATTTATTCGTTTTAATCCCTCAACCGTGCTATCTCCGCCTACCGAAAGATTTACCAACTCTACTTCTCCGCCGTATTTTTCTTCCAAATAGGTTTTCGTTTTATCAAAATAAGAATTTCCTAAAGACGCTTCCGCGCCCGTAGAAATACTGTCTCCGAAAATAGCAAGCCTGATTTTGCCGTTTGATTTTAATTTTTCAACGGTTTTAGGTATAAGGCAACCTCTTTCTCGTCCGCGAATTACGTCGCGACTTTCATTAGTTTTATAGTCCGCGTAGAGCGTATAATTTTCATTTCCGTACCCCGGAAAATCCCCTTGATCGAAATTTTCCGCTCCGTAAAGAACGTTTTTCCTAAAATCGGGAATTGTAGAATTCGGCGTACGCTTTACCGTCCCTTTTTCATAATTTACCGAATAGTCTTTCCCCTCGGTATATACTTTTACCGTATTCCCTTCGCCGTCTATTGCGTAAAGAGAAAAACTTCCTTTTTCAATAAATTGATACACGGCGTTTTGCTCTTCTTCGCCAACAAAAACAAAACTTTCACGCTTCGATTCTATCATTTTACAACTCTCCTTCTATCTCTGCAATTATCATTTCAGCATACAGTTTATGTCCTTCGACGTTTGGATGTACACCGTCCAACATAAATTCATTTCTATCTTTTTCACGTTTGGGATTTAGCCCGATTTTCCGTCCGTCAATCACTTTGAAACCGTACGTATCCGCTTTTTCTTTTAACGCTTTTCGGTAATCGTCCAAAACGTATCCCTTCTCGTTTTTTTCTTCGTTTTGCCTTGGTATCGGCAATATTACGTATACTTTAGACAACGGGTTATTTTCTCTTAAAATTTTAAAAACCACGTCTATAGCGCCGTAAAACGATATATCTTCATTATCGCTTAACCGCCCCAACTCTACGTTCGTACCGTAATCGTTAGTTCCCGCCGCAAGAATAATAATATCGCCTCTATCCATATTTTTTACAGTGTTAACCAAGGCTATTTCTGACGCGCACGGAGACGTTGCCGAATACGAAATATTATTCGTGCCGTAATTTACAAGTTCGTCCGCGCCCAACCTCTCTTTTAAAATTTGAGAAAAATTTGGATACGCTATTGAAAGAGGGGCGTTCTCTCCTACGTTTGTAAATGTGCCTTTTGTTATTGAATCACCTATACAAATTAACTTTACAGACATAATTTCTTTCCTACTAAATACTA
>JAZNFL010000285.1:0-6094 GCA_045589135.1 Christensenellaceae bacterium | reverse complement strand
TTGATTTTTTAAAATTTCCATTATTCTTTTTCCTCTAATCTTTTTAGTACAAGTTGATATCCACCATCACTTTGCAAGCACTTGCTAACCCTACTAATAGTAGCGGTAGAACAACCTGTTTCTTTTACAACTTCTAAATAGCTTTTGCCTTCTTTTAAAAGTTTTTTAATGTCAATTACCATAGTGATACTTATAGATTATACACTTTTTTACGAATACTGTCAACAAATTTTTACTGTTAAATATTCAATTTATCTTTAATAATTAGACGTAACTCGTCTCCGAAAACACCTAAGGTTATTTCTGAGCCGTATCCGCACAAATAAATTACCAAACTGCCGGCGTTTACCTTTCTTAAAAACGCCTCTTTTCCAAAAGAAACGGCTTTTACGTTTTGGGTTTTTACGTAAATTCGTCTTTTCCAAAGCCCACCCGTCGTAAAGGTTAAAAAATCCTCTCCAACGCCGTAACTTCTACCTCTTATATAAGTAAATAAAACTATAACTCCTAAGAGTATAAAAGTCAAAAATCCCACGTGATACATAAGGGCAAACGCTACGGAAATTACGCTTACCAAAGCAAGATAAGCATATCCCGAAACGTAATGCTTTTTTTCAGGGGTTACCATTTTTACGTTAGGATCTTGAGATAAATACGTTTGAACTATCTTTTGACACACTTCGTTAGGAAGGGCAAAAGGAAAATAATTTACGTCGCCTAAACCGTTCTTTTTACTAACCGAAGTAAAACTTACGAAGCCGTAACCAAAAACCGTTGCAAACACGCTCTTTAACACGGATAAAGACAACACTTCGCTTCTGTCTTTTACGACACTCTTTTTGCCGAGATAAAAATAGTTTAATGCAATCCTGTCGCCGTATATGGTGAGTTTATAGTTCTTAAATCTAACCGTTTGCACTATAAAATCTATTATAATATATAAACAAACGCTCAACCATATTATAGCACACCCCAAGACGAAAACCGCCTTTGCATCTTGATAATCCTTAGAATATCTCGACAAAACCCCAAACATAGGCGGTATTACCACCATACAAAATACCGTCATATACAAAACAACGTTAGCCAATTTTATATAGAGAGTCTTGAGTTTATCTTTTAAAGAAAGTTTTATCTCAAATATCTTTTCTCCGCTGTCCTTTTCGGTATCGGGCAAAAGATTTAAAACCTCTTGAGCGTCTTGTTCCGAAAGATATACGGTATAAATTGCGTTGGAAGTTTCTATTCTTATCTTACTGCTTCTTACCAAAAATACGGCTTTTAAGAGATAAGCAGTCTTTATATCTGAAAACTTAATCGTCTGTTTTTCTTTATGACCACTTATAACAACTTTATCCGAATGCACTTCTATATAACTCTTTTTATAGCTATTAGCCGAATAAATTGCGTATATAGCAGTAAATCCTACCGATAAACAAAAAATTGCAATCCATTCTACAAAGGAAGAATTTAAAACAGAAGAGTCCAACATCGTTATAAGTAAGACGCCTGCAATTAAACACAAGAAGAACACTACGAGAACGGCTTTTACGTAATGATTATACGAATTTTTAAATCTCTTCATGTTGTCCGTCCTTTAACTTTGCGAACTTCTCCGCATCGTTTTTATCCATATATCTAAAAGTTTTTTCCGTAGAACTCGTAACCACGGTTACGTTTTTATAATCTTTTCCGTAAAACCATCCGCTGTTTTTTACGATTACTTTTTCCACGTCAGAAATAAGCACGGTAAACTCTTTTACAAGCGGAAAACCACAAACGAAGGTGAGTTTTCTTTCGTCAAAGCCGTAACACGCTTGCTTGTTTAAAATTATCGCTCTTACGACAGTAAAGTACGTCAATATCGCAGTATATATTGCAAGACCGCATACGATAAGGTCTAAAAAACCGGGATAAAGCACGCCGACAAAAATAAGCAATCCGTCGACCACTACAACTGCCAACGCAAAGATTATTAAATTTATTATTAAGTTTTGTTTTTTTGCTCTTTGATTTCTATACGTCAACTGCATACTTTACCCCTAAGGTATTAATCGTTTGCTTTAAAATTATTCCGTCAAAGCCTTGGTATCTCTTGCGATAACCAATTCTTCGTTGGTAGGAACGATAAGAACTTTAACCCTACTGTCTTTGCCGGTTATATCTCTTATGCTTCCGTCGTTAGGAAGAAGGTTCTTTTCTTCGTCGATAGAAGCCCCCATATATTGCATGTCTTGCATTATTGCTTGTCTTATAACAGGGGTGTTTTCTCCTATACCTGCGGTAAATACTATACAGTCTACCCCGCCCATTGCCGCTGCATATGCGCCAACGTATTTTTTACAAGAATACGCAAAGACGTCAAGAGCGAGTTCTGCTCTCTTGTTTCCTTGTTCTTTTGCAGAAATTAAATCTCTAAAGTCGCTCGATACGCCGGAAAGACCTGCCACACCCGACTTTTTGTTTAAGTAAGACATGGTTTCGGTAATGGTCATATTGTGCTTAGCAGCGATAAATTCTGCAATTGCAGGATCTAAATCTCCCGAACGAGTACCCATAGGCACGCCACCTAACGGAGTAAAGCTCATAGAAGTATCTACGCTCTTTCCACCGTCAACTGCGGTTATAGAAGAACCGTTACCCAAGTGGCAAGTTATAACTTTAAGATCTTTTTTGTCTTTTCCGAGATATTTTGCTGCCTCTCCGGAAACGAAAAGGTGGCTCGTTCCGTGGAAGCCGTATCTTCTTATTTTGTAATTTTTATAATCGTCGTAAGGGATAGCGTACATATACGCTTTTTCCGGCATGGTAGAATGGAAAGCAGTATCGAAAACTGCTACCATAGGGGTGTTTGGCATAACTGCCATACAAGCCTTGATACCGGTGATGTTTGCAGGCTCGTGTAAAGGAGCTAATTCGCAAAGAGATTCTAAAACATCTAATACTTCTTCGTTTATAACTACCGATTGATTATACGCCTCTCCGCTATGAACTACTCTATGTCCTACTGCGTCGATTTCGTCCATAGATGCGATTGCTCCGTATTCTTTGTTTACGAGAGCGTCTAAAACTATTTGTATTGCTTCTTTATGCGTTGGCATTGGAGATTGGATAACTATTTCTTTTCCGTTGCATTTGTGTTTACATAAAGAACCTTCTAAGGTTATTCTTTCGCAAAGACCTTTTGCTATTGGCTTTTCGGTCTGCATATCTATAAGTTGATATTTAAGGGAAGAACTACCTGCATTTATTACGAGAACTTTCATTTTTTACTCCTTGATAATTTTTACTGAAAAGTTTTTATGCAAATAACTTAAACTATAAAATTAAATTATTTGGGTTTGAAGCGCAGTAATTGCTACAGCGGCAACGATGTCTTCCATATGGCAACCTCTAGAAAGGTCGTTGATAGGCTTAGCAAGACCTTGACAAAGAGGTCCGATTGCTTGGAAGTGTCCAAGTCTTTCGGTAAGCTTATAGCCGATGTTACCTGCGTCGAGGTCAGGGAATATAAGGACGTTAGCGTGTCCTGCAACCTTAGATCCGGGAGCTTTAGAAGAAGCAACCGAAGGAACGATTGCAGCGTCGAGTTGTAATTCTCCGTCTGCGTTTTCTTCCGGACAGATTTCGTGGAATTTAGCAACTGCAGCGGTTACCTTGTCTACGTCTGCGTGTCTTGCACTGCCTTTTGTCGAGTGAGAAAGGAAAGCAATTCTCGGTTCGAGACCTGCTATCATTCTTGCACTTTGAGCAGAAGATACCGCAATGTATGCGAGTTCTTCCGAAGAAGGATTTTGTATAAGTCCGGAATCCGCGTAGATATAGCATCCGTCTTCGCAGAATTCGTTACCGCATTCCGGAGCAACCATAAGGAAGTATGCAGAAACGATAGGAGTCTTTTTAGAAGTCTTTATAACTTGAAGTCCCGGACGAAGGGTGTTAGCCGTCGAATGGCAAGCGCCGGAAACCATACCGTCTACGTCGTCCACTTTAAGCATAAGTGCTCCGTACATAGTGTAATCGGTAAGTATATATTTTTTAGCGTCTTCTACCGTAGGATATTCTGCAAGTCCCGTCTTTTTATTTATCTTGCCTGCACGCAAATCGAAAAGAAGCTTTGCGTATTCTTCCGTCTTTGGGTTTTGTTCCGGATCTACGATACAAACGCCCGTAAGATCGATGGTAGGATTTGCTTGTTTAATCTTTTCTTCGTTGCCGAGAAGGGTTATTTTTGCTATTCCTTCTTTAACTGCTACGGAAGCAGCTTCTACAACTCTTGCGTCTTCGGATTCCGGAAGAACGATGTTTTTACCGAGTGCTCTCGATCTTGCGTAAATAGATTCCATTAATTTTGACATAATATTCTCCTTTTTTGCAAAAAATAATTGTAAAAAAAATTCTTTTGGTTTACACTGTAAGTGTAATAATTTTATTTAGTCTTTTTAAAGACAAATATCTATCTTATTTATTATAGAACAGTTTTCGTAATTTGTAAACGAAAATTGCCAATTAAGGAGTAAATTTTGAAAATTTGTGCGGTAATAAGTGAATATAACCCCTTTCATAACGGTCATTTGTATCAACTTGACAAAATAAAACGTCAAACCGGCTGTGACGCTCTCGTCGTTATAATGAGCGGAAATTTTTCTCAGCGAGGAGAACCTACGGTTTTAGACAAATACACGAGGGCTTCCCACGCAATTAAAGGCGGGGCGGATATAGTCTTTGAACTCCCCTCGGTTTTTTGCACTGCCCCGGCAGAACTCTTTGCCCTTGGCGCAGTAAAACTCTTATCTTCTTTAAAGGGAGAAAAAACCCTTTGCTTCGGTTGCGAAAGCGGGGATAAACAATCCTTTATAAGCACGGCAAAAACCCTTTTACAAGAGACCGAGGAGTTTAAAACAGCCTTAAAAAAGAGATTAGCAGAAGGAGAAAGTCTTGCCCGAGCAAGAATAAACGCACTTAAAGACATAAACGCACAAAACGTGGATTTACAACTTTTATCTTCTCCAAACAACATACTTGGCATAGAATACTCTAAGGCTATTATTTCTTTGCAATCGGATATGGATATTTTGCCTTTGCCAAGAGTGGGCGCAGGGTATTCGGACGACGTTTTATACGAAGATCTGTCTTCTGCAACGGCTATAAGAAAAGCTATCGCAGACGGAGATAAATCCTCCGTTATAAAAAACCTTCCGGATTACGTCTATAAGGATCTCCCGTCTAAACTCCCTAATGCAGACGACGTAATAATTTATTCCGCCGTAAAATCCAGCCACCAAGAACTTAAAAAGACAACCGACTGTACGGAAGGGTTAGAAAACCGAATAAAAGCACTTTGTAAAGACTGTTATTCTTTGGACGAGTTAATCCCCAAACTAACCACCAAACGCTACACAGAGCCAAGACTTAGACGTATTTTGACACGCAACGCCTTAGGCATAACCCACAAGTTTACGGAAAGATGTTTAAAATCCACTCTCCCGTTAAAAGTCCTTGCAATAGAGGCAAATAAAACCGATTTGTTGTCGACTTTAAAAGGTTATAGGACTTACCCCTTTATAACGCGCAAAAGCGACGTAAAAGCCCTTAAAGGCGTGGCTTTAGAATGTTTTGAGCAAGACGTAAGGTCCAATGACGTCTACAATCTCTTAAACAAAAAGCACACCAACGAATACGAAATGAAGATTGTAAAACGCTAAACCCCACAACCAAAACTACGAAAAATCCTACGATAGAACAGTTTTATCCAACGCTTATTTTAAAGATATTAATCATCTATATCTTAAAAGTCTTACGTCTAAGAATTTTAAAACCACCGCTACAAGCGGTGGTTAATTTTAACTAAAGGACATAATTAAGTATAGAAGATTACACTTTTGGTGTTGAAAAATAAATTTTGTCTTGTTGATATTCGTAATACACTGCGGCAGTCGCACAATCACAAAAATTCGGAGGAAAATATTGAGTAACTTTAAAAAGTAAGATACCTTTTTCTTCAGTCAAAAGCGTAGAAGGAATATTGTAAGTCGTATAATTATCATAATTTATCCATTTATTATTGTTCTCATCTTTAACACTTTGGTATCCA
>JAZNFL010000284.1:0-5007 GCA_045589135.1 Christensenellaceae bacterium | reverse complement strand
TTTAAATTTATTTACGACCAATCTCAGCGTATCCATAACGCTTTGTCTGTATATTATTAGATAAAAGACTAAACAAACTGCGTATACTAAGCATCCCCATCCAAGACTTAAATATCTTGCAGAATAAACGAATACAGCCGTCATAATAAGTTCTATTATAAAGTCTTTATAATTGACCTTGCCGATAATCTTCATTACGACGATCTCAGAAACCACCGCCCTAAGCATACTGGATAAAACCAAAGAAAAGAGCAAAGCATCTAAACTGTTAAATACGTAAGCACTTATTAAACATGCAACGAAACACACGCCCACCGAAACTATATTAATTAACAACATCAATTTCTCTTTGCGATATACTTTTAAATAATTATTGGTTAGTAGGCTTACTTTTGAAGCAAATACCACCATTGGCAACAAGCCACCTAAATACGTTAAACTAACGGCATAATTAGGCAACCAAAACTCCACTATTAAACACAAGGGGAAATACGCTATTAAAAAAACTACTAAAATTGGAGAAATGCTACTTCTTGCTTTTACATATAAATCCGGTAACACCTCGTCTTTTAATCTTTTTATTGAAGGAAATAATACCGTACCTATTGCCGTAATAAACGAAAAAAACAATCCGAACAGACCAAAGCTAAAAGAAACTTTTCCAAAGACTAGTTCGTCCCATCTCCATTGTGTTACCATTTTTGCCCCGCCAATCAATAGACCACTCGATAAATTGGCAACAAGCAAAAAAGCCCCGGCAAATATGTTTTCTTTTGTCTCTGCAAAGGTTTCTTTACAAGATAAAATTCTTCCAAAATAAAGTCTTTTGTTGTATAAGCTTCCTATAATAATAGCAATTAAATCACCCAATAAATCCGCTACACAAAACCAATAGAAGTCTTTTACTTTAGCAAGTAACAACCCTACGACAATTATACTGTAACTTAAACGCTGTACTATTACTATAAAAGCGTATTTATTAATTCTGTTAGTGCTTTGCAGTATATAAGAATGGAACGTAAACACGTTTTTAGTTATTATGCCGACAGAAACTAAAATAATGATATAAACGTAAACACCTTTTGCAAAGCATAAAGCCATTCCGCTTATTATACAACCAATTATACACGTTATTATTAAAACGACTTGAAACTGCGATCTAATCCTTTTTTTATCTAGCTGATTATAATCGTATTGAGAATACCTAAGCATTAATCCGTCTAATATCCCAAAATGAAATATATTTACGTACAACACGTACATAGAAAACATCTGCCAATAAGAATATTGGTATTCGTCAATAAATTTCGGCACGATAAAACCCAAGACAAAACTCGTAACGAGCGATATGCCTTGAGCTATTACCGAAACCATTATATTTTTAGCTATTTTTTTTGTGGAATTAACTTCTGCCATATAGGCACCTTTATACCTTTTTTATCCTTAATTTAATCAACACTGCTTTTACTTTTTGTTTTACACATACTTTTGGCATAGCCTTAAATACCGCTTTGCTAAACTTTTTGCCGTTTTGTATATCTTTAAAAAACTTTTCTCTGTTTATTGGCTTTAAAGACGGAGAAGAAAGTTGACCGTTTCTTGCCAACGCCTTTTCTTTATCCGCATTAAAAAGTTGCAAATTGCAATCTTCTATAAGACTGCGCCCTTTGTCCGTTTGGCAAAGAATTAAAGATATACCTTTTTGTTTTTCTTCTAAAGAAAGTTCGCTACCCCAAGAATCTCCAAGAGTAATATCCGATACTCTCTCTTGTCTTGCGTATTTGCAAGAATAACAATTTTCGGTAAAAGACAATCCGTGTAAAAAAGCAATTGAATACCTATCCATCGCCGAAGTAAATTTAACTCCGTCCAAAGAAATAGTATAAACTCTATTATGTCTAAAAGTTACCGTATTATAACTTTTTAAATCTTTGTTTTTTTCTTGTAAAAATTTATCCAAAAGTTTTGGAGAAGGCGTTCCGTGACATATTAAATCGACGGTATATAAATCTTTTTGCAAGTTTTTGTTTACGTATAGTTTTAATGCAGAAACTTGACACGGCAAACCTATAAACAATACCTTTTTGCCGTCTTTTAAATCTTTATCGATCAAAGGATATACGCCCTTTGGATTGCTCTTGACGTACTTTGAGCCCTTTACTGCAAAAACGTCTTTTTTAGAAACTTTTATAAAGCAAAACTTTCCTTCTTTAAAAGCGCAAGAATATACTAAATTTCCTTCTTCTAAAAACTTTAAGGTAAGAGAGGTTGCCACACCGCCGGAAGAAGACGACTCTCTAACGGCAAGATCTTTAGACCAACCTTCCAGCCAAACTTTAGGGAAAGAAAATTCTATATCTTTATTTTGTTGACAAACGTTAAAACAAGCGTTACAGCCGACACATTTGTCTTGATCTATAACCGCATTGTAAAACCGAAAACCCTCTTTAACGTCTATTGCACCTTTACGGCACGTATCCATACACGCCATACAACCTACGCACGTGTTTTCTGCACAAACGGTCTTCATTGATTATTTCTCCAAATCCAATAATTTTTCTTTTATAAATTGTCGATTTTTTTTGCCGAATTCTTTTAAAATCGAATTTACGCTTTGCCAATCAACCTCTTTATTGATAACGTTAAAATCGTCTTCCGTCCACGTTGCAATTCTATCGGTAAGCCCGACGGTAGAAAGCAAGTCGGTAATTCTTTCGTGAGTAGTTGCCGGCAAAAAGTCTATAAACTTTGTATTAAAAACTAAAGAAAACACCGTCGCATGGAAAGAATCCGTAACTACACACTTTGCATCTCTAAACAAAGACAAGACGTATTCCGGCGATTTTAAAATTTTCTTTTTTCCAAACTTTAAATAATCGTACACAGAAGTGGAAACTCTTACGATTTTTAACCCCGTCTTTTTAGAGAGATTTTTTACGTATTCGTCTATCTTTTTATTCTTTCTTAATTGATATAGCAAAATATAAGGTTTTTGTTTTATCTTTTTGTTTGCAAAATTAAGCCAAAACTCCCTTTCTATCATAAGGGTAGGATCTAAGACGTGTTCGGCTTTGTATGGGGTTTTTGTGTTTATAATTTTTGCTCCGCTTTGCTCTCTTACCGTTATAAAAGAGAATTTTTTTAAATAAGAGTTTAAATTTTTATAATACTCTTCGTCAAAATCCGTACGGCCTAAACTGGCAGAAAAAGCAAAATATTTGTTTTTGTCCGAACCAAAATCCAAAAAGAAGGCAGGATCTATATCCGCATACGGCATATGCCCCCAAAGTTGGTCGCTACCAGCACACAAATAAGATTCTTTAAAATCTTCTGCTTTAAGCTCTTGTAACGTGTGATATTTTTTTGTAAGCCTTAAATTCTTTTTTCTAAACTTACTAAACTTAGCCCCTTTTATGAGTTCGTCCGGGAATTTTACAAATTTATATATTAAACCTTTTACCCCGCGTTTTTCTCCAAACCTTGCAAAGGTTGCTACCCTTTTTGCCGTAGAGCTTTCTTCTTTAGGTATATAATCTATAATTTCCGCATCGTAACCAAAACCACTTAAAACTTCGCAAGTGGCTTTTGCTTGCAAAATTGATCCGTAATTCGCTATTGAATGCCTTGTTATAACTTTTATTTTATTCATACTCTTAAATCTTTAACTACGTATAATCTTAAATTTTCGCAAGAAACCTTATTGCCTCCAAAAAAGCTATTGATAACGCAAGCCAATAACATTGCTAAAAGTAACGCTGCAAGAGCTGACATTGTCGCAAGTAATGAACCTCTCAATAAGAAGATAAGAAGTCCGGAAACGACACAAAATATTCCTTTTTTAAAATAGTCGGCAGAATAATCGAAAGAATCTATCCACTTGATAAGTACGCCTGTCAACACCCCACCTAACACAATGCCGAACCAGCCGAACGCCAAAAACCATTCCGCTTGCCACGGACAACTTACGTTTGTAAACCACGATCCGTAATAATTAAACACTTCTTCTCCGGTAGGCAATGCCTTGCCCGTCCAAATTGATCTTGGTATTAAGCACAAAACAGCCGTCAATAAATTATGTCCAAAAGACAAACCAACTTCGCCCGTGTAATGCATCGTCGCTATTAAAAGCTGATAAGCGTCGTAATCTATTCTTTTAAAGTCGACTAAAGACAAAGAGAATTCTTTAAAGTCCCCTAAATTATTTTCTTTGAAAAAGTTAAACGCAGAAAAGACAAAGAAAAACCCAACTACGAACAATAAAAAATACAAAGACTTCGTTTGCGTCTTAGAAAAAAACAAAGAAATAATACTTAAATAAACACCAAAAAGCAAATACCTGGAAATACTGCCGTTAAAAGGGAAAAATATAATTATAATCTCTGCAATATATAACCACACGCTTGGCGTAAAAAACTTTTCTCCAATCCTTCTTTGGCATACGGAAATAATAAAACAAGCAACAGGGAAAAATCTTAAAATACGCATTATTTGTATTCCGACGTTTTCGTTATTCGTGTCTATTCCTGATCTTGTAAAAATATTACCGGTAATAATTAATAAAAACAAACATATTACACTGCCGACGTTTAAAACCGTCAACGCACTATGATTTGATCTGACGGATAACCAAGAAACGTCCTTAGAAACCCTTTTATTTGCGTTTTTTAATAAAAATTTATAGGACAACTCAAAAAAGAATATAAAAAGTAAAATAGCAAAGTTTGCCAACAAATAGTCGTTGTCCGTATATCTTAAAACAAGACCATTGCCTTCCCACAACACTATACCATCTAAATACTGTTGTAACGGGGCAAAAAACAAGAATATAAATGTAAAAATATAAAAGCCCCTATAAATGGATATATTCTTTTTAACCGTTACTATTCTATAAAAAGAGAATATTCCTATTAAATAAAAAGTAAAAACCACCCAAAAGTCGCTATTTGTATAATCAAAAAATATAAGATTAAATATAAAAAATGCCGCTATGCAAAAATATACTATTAT
>JAZNFL010000283.1:0-5387 GCA_045589135.1 Christensenellaceae bacterium | reverse complement strand
AATGGAGCTGTATTTAAAAGCTTTAAAACTCTAAAAGAGGCAAAAGAATATCTTTTAAGTTAAGGCTCTTTTTATCTTTTGATAAAGCCGAGTTAAAAGTATAATTTTGATTGTTTTAAAGTATACGTATTTAGTAAATTTGGCAAAATTTATGGAGGGATAATGGATTTTACTCAAATAACAAACGAAGAATTTATATTAAAAGCGATAGAGAAGCTAGGGTTTACAGAACCTACCGAGATACAAGAGAGATCAATTCCTATTATAAAAAGCGGGGTGGACGTAATAGGTAAGTCTAAGACGGGTTCGGGCAAAACCTTTGCTTTCGGTATTCCGCTCGTAGAAAAGATAGATCCGCAAAACAAGGCAACCCAAGCAGTTATAGTAACACCGACGAGAGAACTTGCAATGCAAATAACCGACGAACTCCGCAAACTTACTGAGTTTAAAGAGGGCTTAAAGTTAGTTCCGTTAGTTGGTGGCAGTAGTATGCAAAGACAAATAGACGCTTTACGAAGCGGAGCAAGAATAATCGTCGGCACGCCCGGAAGAATAAACGATCATTTAAGAAGAAAAACTTTAAAGCTTAAAAACGTCACTATAGCCGTTTTGGACGAAGCTGACGAAATGCTCGACATGGGATTTAAGCCGGACGTGGAAAATATTTTAAACCAAACAAATCCTTATAGACAAACGGTTATGTTTTCTGCTACTATGCCTAAAGAGGTAAGATCTCTTGCTCAAAACTTTATGAAGTCCCCCGAATTTATCCAAATAGACCCCACGGAAGAAAATTCTGCCGTAGAGCAAAGATACGTTTACGTTGGAGAAAAGGACAAAGATAAAGCTTTAAAAGAACTTTTAATTACTTTAAATCCTTTTTCTGCAATTGTATTTTGCAATACCAAAAAGATGGTGGATAAGTTAGAAAAAGCTTTAAAAACCGACGGTTTTTCCGCAGAAGGATTGCATGGAGAAAAAACTCAAAGTGTTCGAACTTCCGTAATGAAGCGTGTTAAAAATAAAGAAACCGCCATATTGATAGCAACCGACGTTGCCGCAAGAGGTATAGATATAAAGGGGGTAGACGTAGTTATTAATTACGATATTCCTCAGCAAGCGGATTTTTACGTGCACCGTATAGGAAGAACGGGCAGAGCAGGTAAAACGGGAGAATCTTATATAATTTTAAACACAAAAAACCAATTAAACGAACTCGACAGGATTTCTAGACAAACAAAAAACGATATTAAAGAGTTTACTATAAGCATATCAAAACCGTCTTTGCATATCCGTCAAACGGTTGCTAAAGTTATTCCTAAAAAAGCAACCGAAGAGAAGCCTTTACGCAAAACGCATAGTCCAAAAACGACATTAGATAACCAAAATAAAGGCAAAAAAACCAACAAAAAAAGCAAAGAATCCGATTTGTACGATATAGAGAGTTTGCTCGATGCTCAAATCGTTTGGCAAGAAAAAAAAGATAAAAAACGCAAAGCAGTAGATAATGCGTTTAGCAAACCAAACGATAATAGTAAAGAAAAAGTTTTTAAAGAAAGAAACAAAAATTCTCAAAACAAACGAAATTCCAAAGATTTAAAATTTACAAGCAAACGCAACGCTCAAGAATTTAAGTCACAAAAGCCACCTAAGGCAAAAAGAGAACAACACTTTAAGAAACCCCCTTTTAAAAAAATGGGATAAATAAAACACACTGCTGTAATGCAAAACCTTATACGGTTGGCGCATTTTGTGCAGTGTGTTTTATTATGTCAAATATATTAATTTGTCAAAAAATTACTTAGTATTTAATTTAATAAAAACTTTATAAAGAGGAGTAAACAGTAAAGCTACGCTTATTGCTGTAAAAATCGTTTGTGGCAGAGCAAAAGCAAAAGAAGAGTAAAAATATAGTTTTGCCACTTTTTTGCTGTATCCAAGCCATAAAGGTGTTATTACGTTGTCGAGTAAAGTAAACGTTATAGTGCAAATACAAGCGCATATGGTTAAGATTATCAAACGCTTAAAAGAAAATTCTTTTTTTCTGCCTAACAGACCAAACAATACCGCAATTAAGTTGTAATAGACCAAATACAATATCAAAACGTTAGGGAAAACCCCAAAAATTATTTGTCTAAAAATAGAAAACGTCGTTGCAGAAATAACTGCTTTTTTTATTCCGCAAGCATAAGAAAAGGCTATAAACATAACGGTGACAAGTTCTATTCCCGGCAAATAAGTAAAAGCAAACTGTAACGCTATAGTCGTTGCTACGAAAACCGCAATATAAGCACTGTCTTTTGCCGTCAATATTAAGTTTTTTTTTAGTTTTGACGAAGGGTTTTCGCCCGTATTTGCGTCGTTTATCTCAGTTTTCATAATTTAGTCTTTTACGTTTTTTAACGCTTTTTAAAAAATTTTTATCAAATAATGATTATTTTAACAGTCGTAAGCATTGTAATTAATTGTCGTAAAACAATGCGATTATAAAGAATTTAATTACAAGTAATTAAAAACTCCAATGAGTGTAATTTAAAACGTATCTGTATCCTTGCTTTACGATTATAGAACTCATGCCGAGCATCGCACTGAAGTATTGAGAGTTCTCTATAGAATTATTCACGTCGGAAATCTCCGTATCGGAAGTATAAATCATCCAACTGTAGCCTTCCGTTCCGTTAGCTACTTCCGACTTTCCGTTTACAGAAACGATATATTCTCCGTACGTGCTATTAGTCGATTGGTAAGTTAATTTACCTTGAGATTTTAAGGTCTTTAAAACGTCGGTAAGGGTTGCTTTTCCGTCGGTAGAGTCGATTTCTATGACGATAGTGTTTTCGGTTTGAGATATAATTGTAGCCGAAGCCGAGCCGGAAGAAAATCCGCAAGCAGATAAGCATAATACCGTTACAAAAATGAGGAATACGCTAATGAGTCTTAGTAGTTTGTTTTTCATGTTTCGTGCCTCCAAAATAAAAAATCTGTTTACCAAAGGTAAACAGAAAAAAGCAACACCAAAAAACCGTTATAAAACGGTCGTGTAAAGTTTTCTGCTTCCCCTCAGAAAAATTTATTACCGTGACGCAGGCAGGTCTCCCGACTTACAACGCTTTGCATATTTGCCGACGGCGTCCTTCCCACTATAGCAGTGAACGTCGCCAAAGCGTTCTTACGGTTGCGGGGGCAGTGTAGCAATAGGCAAAACCCTTTCTATCTTCCCTTTTAAACACTCTTAATTTAAGAGCGTACCGTACGTACGTTAAATTACTACAATTATAAACCTTATTATAGGATTTGTCAACGGTTTACTTTAATTTTAGACCTTATCAATAAACCAAAAAAACAACTGCGTTTATACGCAAGTAACAGTCGTGGGAGAGATAAAAAGCAAGATTTATAGGTGTTATATAAACAAAAATTATTTTATAAGGCAAAAAACAGTTGAATTATTGCAATAATTGTTTTATACTATATATAAAAATAAAGTCGATTTTAAGCGACGATATAGTCGCTATACAAGGAGAATAAAATGCAAGCAAAAGATTTAGTTTATAAGAGAAAAAACATATACGAAGAATGCGATAAGCAAACTTTAGACGCTATTTACGATTATGCAGAAGGATATAAAAATTTCCTTGACCAAGCAAAGACGGAGAGAGAAGCAGTAGTTTTTGCTACCGAAATGGCAAAAAAGGCAGGTTATACAGAATACAAGCTCGGAGATGAGTTAAAAGTTGGAGATAAAAAGTATTTTAACCAAAAAAATAAGAGCTTTTTTGCTTTTAAGGTTGGAACTAGCGATATAGAAAAGAACGGCGTTTACGTTCTTGCTGCACATATCGACGCTCCAAGATTAGACCTTAAAGGAAATCCTTTATACGAAGACAGCAATATGAGTTTTTTTAAAACCCATTATTACGGCGGTATCAAAAAATATCAATGGACTGCAATTCCTCTTGCAATACACGGCGTAGTAATTTTGGCTGACGGACAAAACGTAGACGTAAAAATCGGCGACGATCCAAAAGATCCCGTCTTTTACATAAACGATTTACTTCCACATATGGCACAAAAACAAGGAGAAAAACCCCTTGCTTCTGCATTTACCGGAGAAGATATGAACATTCTCGTAGGTTCGGTTGCTTTGCAAGGAGAAGAAAAAGACGCTGTAAAACTCAACGTTTTAAAACTTCTTAACGAAAAGTACGGAATTACGGAAGAAGATTTTTTAAGTGCAGAACTTTCGGTTGTTCCTGCGTTTAACGCAAGAGATATCGGCTTCGATAGAGGTCTTATCGGTGCTTATGGACACGACGATAGATGTTGTTCTTACGCAAGCCTTACAGCTCTTTTAGACGACGAAGGTACGGAGCGTACTTCAATTGTTATTTTAGCAGATAAAGAAGAAATAGGAAGCGAAGGCGTTTCCGGTATGCAAAGTGCGGTATTCGAAGATATCTTAAACGAAATTTGCAAAAACTTAAATGCAAACAACGCAATCGTAAGAAGCGTTTCTAAATGCCTTTCTGCTGACGTTACGGCAGTTTACGATCCTAACTTTAAAGAAGTTTCAGAAAAGAACAACAACGCTCTTTTATCTTGCGGAACAGCCATTTGTAAATTTACAGGTTCAAGAGGTAAGGGTGGCGCAAGCGACGCATCTGCAGAACTCATGGGATACGTAAGAAAGGTCTTTAAAGAAAACGGAGTAACTTGGCAATCGGTAGAAATGGGCAAAGTAGACGTCGGTGGTGGCGGAACGGTAGCAAAATATATTGCAAAGCTCAATATAGATACCGTAGATATCGGTGTCCCTGTAATTTCTATGCACGCTCCTTACGAAGTAATTTCTAAGGCAGACGAATACGCTACCTATCTCGCATTTAAAGCGTTTATCAAATAATAAAGATTATTAAATTAAATACGTTTAGGCAACCTCCATCGGTAAGTTAAACTTTCCGGTGGGGGTTTTAATTTGTGATTTTTAGTTCAAGACGGGGTTTTGCTTGTGGCTTTTAGTTAAATAACAGCTCGTATCTAAGAAGAAAAATTGTGGTAAAAACAGTGATAAAACCGTCAATAAGCAAAAGCATTGGCGAAAATCAGTAGTAGAAACTTAGTGATAAAAAAAGTGGTTGCGAAAAAATTAGACAAAAGAGTTCTTCTATGATTTTTACTTTGTATGCCACATCTAAAACATAGAGAGCGTCTATGTATCAAATATTAAATATTGAAAGTAATAGATACACGTTTTGCCTTTTAAACGTAAAAATTATTTACTGATTTACAAAAAAGGGGGATTATTTTTTTGAAGCTCTCCCCCACCGAGCGTTTGATAAGGCGTGTTCGCCTGCAAAAATAATAAAAACAGCTCGTTTTGCGTGAGG
>JAZNFL010000282.1:0-3991 GCA_045589135.1 Christensenellaceae bacterium | reverse complement strand
AGCACACTATTATGCCCTAAGCTAAATAGTGTGCTTTGTTTTTATTTTAGGTTTATTTTTTAGTGGCAACAGCCGTAAAAGAAGTTTTCTTTCTCCCTTTATATTTATGCTTAGTTGCCTCTCCGCCACGCAAATGTCTTTCTAAAAGGTTTTTATGTAAAATCTTTTTTACTTCTTCGTAAAGAGTGGCATTTGCATATTTTAGTTTTTTTGTCAAATCGTTATGAACAGTCGATTTACCGACTTCGAAAACCTCCGCAGTTTTTCTTACGGTAGCACCCGTTTTTACAACGTATTCCGCTTCCGCTACCACCCTGCTTTCTAAAGTTATCGCCAAAATTTTTACCCCTTTATATATACTATGATATTTTTCGGGATAAAATTACAAATATTACCTAAAGCCTATCTTTGTAAATTATTCTGATTTAAAAAAAGCTTTAACCCCACGAGTTTTTATCCATAAATCGAAAAGATAAACTCCAACGCCCAACAATACCGCCGTAATACCCCAACACAAGTACTTTGGAGAAATACTCAATACCGTAGCTAGTAAAGATCCACCTACGAAAAGCGCCACGAAGAAGAAAAGAGAAAATATCCCCACGAAAGTACTTATCGCCACGGGCGTACCTCTTTTTACTACGTCTGCTTCGTTTTGCCAATTGTAATTTTGGAATTTTAAATTGAGAATAAGTCCAAATTGTGCGTTAAACACGCAATATAGCGCTACGACCACAAACGCAAAAATTATATCTACTACGCTTGCTTTTATTGCTACGCCTATAAGTAATACACTTATTAAAGACGCAACACCGTTTATTATTACGCTTAATAATATCTTTGCATAAAAGAGTTTTTTAACGTCTATAGGAAGGGTTTTTAATATCCAAACGGTTTTGCCTTCTATGGATATAGAACAAGCCGTAAGACTGTTTATTCCGGTAAACAAAATAGGCAAAATTGGCAAAGCAACTATTAAATATTTAAATATAACTTTAATTTCTTCGTAAGACTCTACTCCTGCAGACTGATAAGACTCTATTAAAGAACCGCCTTTTATAGCTATCAAAACCGAAAAAACTATAAGCATTATAATTCCGCCACAACCGTTTAAAAGATAAACCGCAGAAGAAAACAATCTTTTTGCTTCTCTTTTTAAAAGCGAGCCGAATACGCTACTTTTTTTAATGGTTTTTTCTTTATATTTAGAACCGGTGCGCTTGGTCATTATCAATGTGTTTATCTTGACGTAAAAGGACGAAACCACGGCAATAAAAACACCAATAGAGCCAACGGAAGCAAAGACGTAAATAGTCAAAGGCAAAAGTTTTCCTAATACAACACCTTCGGCATAAAACTCAGCTAAAGGATAAACCTTAGAAAGCGTCTTGCTTATATCCGTAAGTAGTTTTAAGTCGTCGGACATGTTTTCTGACGTCATAAACAAAGCGTATAAAACCATTACGGCCACGTATAATACGATTTGCAACAAATTGGTCTTCTTCCATCTGGAAGTTATTACGCTTATAAACGTTCCGAGCATCATACTTATTGCTACGGGTATTGCGGGTCCAAACACAAAACCAACTGCAGATCTTAAATAAAACCATACGGATGGCTTAATTATAACCCCGTAAAGAACTGTTACCGGCAAAACCAATATCACAAAAAAAACAAGGTTTTCTATGTAGACGTAAATGAGCTTAGCCGTAATTATTGCGCTTCTTTTTATTGGCATAGACGACAATAGTTCGTAGTCTTTTCCGCCAAAGATCGTAGAAGACGCACTGTGTAAAGAAGTAAAAAGCATAACGATGGAAGCCATAACTACCATCAACATCAACGCAAGATGAGATTGTCCGGATTCTTGATACGCCATCAAAAACAAATATCCGTAAATAGTGGATAATCCCAAAAACAACACGGCGATAAAAGCAAGTCCGACTAAAGCCCCTACGGTTTTTGCCTTTTCGCCTTTAGACTTTCCAAACCTCGCTTTGTTTATCCCTAAAAGTCTGGTAAACTCAAGTTTTAATACACACCAAAGATCCTTAGCCATTTTGCGTTTCCTCTTCTTGGCGTAAAAATACGTCTTCTAAACTGCTGTTGCCTATTACGTCTTTGGTTTCTCCGCTCAACACAAGCTTACCGTCTTTGATAATTGCTATCTTATTGCAAAGCTTTTGTGCCACGTCTAAAACGTGCGTGGAGAAAAATATAGCCCCGCCTTCTTTACACAAATTAGCCATTTCTTGCTTTAATAAAAAAGAAGCTTTTGGATCTAACCCTACGAAAGGTTCGTCCATTACGATCAATTTAGGCTTATGCATAAAAGCTGTCGTTATTGCAAGTTTTTGACGCATACCGTGAGAATACGAAGAAATCAAATCTCCCAATACCGACTCTATCTCGAACATCTCTGAAAACTTTTTGATAAACTCCGTTCTTTCGGCTTGATCCACTTGATATACGTCGCCGACAAAATTTAAATACTGTATGCCCGTCAAATGGTCGTACAAATCGGGATTATCCGGTATGTAAGCCGTTATTTTTTTGCATTTGATTGGTTCTTTTAAAACGGAATTTCCATCTATTAAAATATCTCCACTCTCAAAACTAAGCACTCCTACGATAGACTTAATCGTGGTGGATTTACCTGCACCGTTGTGTCCAATAAAGCCATACACGTCGCCTTTTTCCACCTTTAAAGATAGGTCGTCTACGGCGACTTTTCCTCCTTTATAAGTCTTGGTTAAGTTCTTTATTTCTAACATGTTTAAACTCCTTTAGTTAAATACAATTTTATTATATCAAAAGGAGATAACCACGGCAAGTATTTTTATAAGATATTTAACCTTGCGGTTTTGCTAAAACTTTATTTAAGGTGACCTTGTTGGATCTTTTAAGCGAAGACTTTACCTTTCCTAATCTTACTACGTTTATCACTATTCCCATTACCACGCCTTGCATCATAATATATAGCCACAACAAAAAAACTATTAAAAAAGACGCCGTTCCGTACAGCTTAGAAAAATCCGAAAAATACTTGGTATACAGTGCAAATCCAATCGTCCCCGCAATCCAAAAAGCCACGGTAAAAACACTGCCAAGAGCCACTTCTCTAAGAGAAATTTTATACGGGCAAACTGTTACGTTTATTATTAAAACTATGATAAATGCGCCCCATACGTAGAATACGCATGACGCAATGTTGGCAAAAAGGTCTTGCTTTACAACTATGTTTATGGCTACCCCAACCACAACGCACAGACATAGTAATGCACAACAAATAAACGTTAAAGCAATGGCTAAAATCCGTGCGATAAATCCCATTCTTGGGTTTTCTACTTTATATAAAATTTCTCCGCTTTTTTGCAGATGATAAAAGAGCGTAGAAGAAGAATATACGGCAGTAACCACAAAGGTAAGCGTTACACTGCTCTTAGCTTCTTTTACTATCGCAAAAAGATAATTTTTGATTTTGTTAAATAAAAACACGTTATCTTTAGAAACGTACTGTAAAAAATCTATATTCAGCAAAGATAAAACGTAACTTATTAAAAAAGCAAAAGGCGTTATTGCAAGCACCACGAAAAAAGTCATACCTCCGGCTATGGTAGTGCTTTTATTTGCAGTAATTGACCAAAGATATTTTTTTATTTTTTTGACGGGTTTATTCATAAATTATTTATTAGCAATATATAAAAAAAATAAACCGCACAAATAAACTTTGTACGGCTTTATTTTTATTTTTTTATTAAATTTATTTATATCTCTCTCGTAAATTGGCTACTAAAATTAATCTTTTTATCAATCGAAGTCGGCAAATTGAGCCCATCCACGATGGGTTTTTGTAAGCTTACGCTAATAGTTTCTTATTTTATATTTTTAACGGCTTAGATACGAGCAAGACGAGGCTCTCGAAATTTGACGGCTGAGATAGACCTTGTCGGTCATCGAAGTCGGCAAATTGAGAAGTAACGACGTATTG
>JAZNFL010000281.1:0-14146 GCA_045589135.1 Christensenellaceae bacterium | reverse complement strand
CCAAGTTCTTCTTGAGAAAGTCCTTTTTTCCTTCTTAATTGGTAAATAATATCTTTCGTTTCCATAAAATCACCACCTACTTTTGTGGTTATATTATATCACGGACTATCTACATTGACAAGCAACTGTCTGTTGCTCTATCCGTTTGACTAATTCTTATTTATCGAAGAATTTATTATATCATAAATTTAAATATAATCTTATCGTTTTGTCGCTTAAGCAAGAAAAAAACGTTTTTTACGGCTTTACTATTAAGGATTTTTTAGACGATATAAAAGACTAACGAAAATTTTTCGTTAGTCTTTATTTTTTCCCTTGCAATAGCTTAACATTCTACGTTACAAAGATTTTTGCACTATGGCAACGTCTTTATAAAATGGAATTAGCTTATCTTATCCTTTTTATATTTAACTCTATCTTATTTATGATGTTGATAAAATCTGCATCGCTTTTACCCGTAGGATCGGGCAAATCCCAATCGTCGTCAAATACTCTACCAATAAAAGGACACCCAACGTCGCAACCCATAGAGATTACAACGTCTGGCTGTGGTATCTTGTCGATGGTTTTGCTACTCTGCGTCAACTCCATATCGATGCCGTAAATCTCCTTCATTATACGCACAGCATCCTGATTGATCTGCGGTTTGGTTTCCGTCCCTGCCGAATAAAAATCGAATTCATCTCCCCGCAATTGTTTTCCAAGAGCTTCCGCTATCTGACTGCGACAAGAATTATGCACGCATATAAACGCTATCTTCTTTTTCATTAAAACGGACACCTCTCTTTGATACATTGATTGTTTTGCTCTGAATGAACGCACTTGACGTCGCCAAGTTCCATTTCGATACCCAAATATCTTTTTGCAAACTCTACCGCTTTGATAATGGAAATATAAGAATTACGTTTACAACAGCGAGGTCCACCAACCTCACCTATTGCTCCAAGAACAAAAGACGTCATCTTGTTCGATAATCCCCACGCCTCGTTTGCAAGCGGAGTTGATCCTGTTACAATAGACACGAACATTCCTGCACTTATACCTGCACCGCAAGCACCCCAAAAACCGCACGCTCCACCGGGAACTTTTCTCCCTCTTGCTTGCATCTCGGAGAGTGCTTTTATAAGGTTAATATCGCCACCGGCGTTTTTATAAGCAGTAAGTAATGCCGAACCTACCATCACGTGGTGCTCGGGGCCGTGCATATGACAAAACGGCAAAGACATCATTTTTTGAATGATCTTTATAGGATTCTTCGAACTTTCGACAAGGCATACGCCTATTATGTTATCCATTCCTTGCGTGTGGCATTCGTTGCATACGTAGTGGCCACTCTCGCAAACTATCTTGCTGTTTTCTTTTTTATGGCAGACGGCACATTCCATCAACTCGTCATTTTCTAAATATTTTAGTGACGCACCACATATCAAGCATTCGTTTTTCATTATTAACCTCTTCAAGTTTTTATTTGTCAGAGAATTGATCACATAATAAAATTAAATCTAATTCTATAAGTTTTACTAAAGAAAAACAAAACTCTACTCACAAAAAGTCGAGTTTTTTAAGTCATTAATTTAAAATCTTAACTCTTTTTTAGTTAAGGCGAAAAGCTATTAATCGCCTTTTGCGTCCTATTATATAGTCCTTTACACTTTAACAAAACAACTGTATCTTTCGTCTATTTTTCTTCGTACGAGGCGCACAATCTATAAATAGGAAGACCTTTAGAAGAAAACATAACTTCGTATTCGGTTAAGACGTTTCCTTTAAAATCGCTATTATGCAAATCTAACTGAACTTCTTTTATTATAAACCCGTTTTGTGATAGCGATGCTAAAGAAAACTCGAAAAATCCCATATTGTCCGTCTTTTGCCAAATCTCCCCACCCTTTGTCAATATACTTTTATATATATCCAAAAATCTGCGATGAGTAAGTCTGCTGTTTCTATAAGCATGCTTGGGATACGGACAAGAAAAATTAAGATACACCCTCTCCACGCTGTCGTCCTTTAAATAATATCTTAAATTAGAAGCGTTACAATTTAAAAATCGCAAATTGGGTATTTTTTCACTATACGCTCGCTGTAAACCTAAAATAATTACGTTGCTTATTTTTTCTACCGCTAAATAATTTACGTTTGGATTTGCTATGGCGTTTTGCAAAATAAAATCCCCTTTACCGCAACCTATTTCTAAATGAATAGGATTGTCGTTTCCAAAGATTTTTTGCAAATCTAAAAGGTTATATCTCTCTTCTTCCGGAGTATTGTAAAACCCGTATTCTTCCATTACACATAACCAATCTTCGCATTCTTTAATTTTGTCTTCTAAATGGCTTCTTCTGCGCATTCGCATAAAAATCCCCTCCCCGTCTATCTGGTTAAAACCCCTTAACGTTAAAAGAGGGAGAAAACCCAACGTCCTCCCTCTTTGTTGTTTTTACTTGTAAATACGACTTAAATACGTCGTATTAATTTGTCTGCCCAAAAACTGCGATTAGCCTTGTTGAGACATTTTAGCCATCTTCTTTTTACGAAGTAAAGCTTTGCTCTTTTTGCGAAGTTTTTTTCTTCTTCTTACAACGACCATTTGTCCGTTTTCGTCTTCTATTTCGACTTCTTCGTATTCGTCGTCATCTTCGTCTATAGGCTCTTCTTCAAAAGTTTCTTCTGGCTCTTCAACCGGAGCTTCTTCTTGAGCAGGCTCTTCTACAGGTTCTTCTGCAGGAGCTTCTTCTTGAACTGGTTCTTCTACAGGCTCTTCAGCAGGAGCTTCTTCTTGAACTGGTTCTTCAGCAGGTTCTTCAACCGGAGCTTCTTCTTGAACTGGTTCTTCTACAGGCTCTTCAACCGGAGCTTCTTCTTGAGCAGGCTCTTCTTCGGGTTGTTCTACCGGAGCTTCTTCTTGAACTGGTTCTTCTGCAGGCTCTTCAGCAGGAGTTTCTTCTTGAACTGGTTCTTCTGCAGGTTCTTCAGCAGGAGCTTCTTCTTGAACTGGTTCTTCTGCAGGTTCTTCAGCAGGAGCTTCTTCTTGAACTGGTTCTTCTTCGGGTTGTTCAACCGGAGCTTCTTCTTGAGCAGGCTCTTCTGCTGGTTGTTCTACAGGAGCTTCTTCTTGAACTGGTTCTTCTTCGGGTTGTTCAACCGGAGCTTCTTCTTGAGCAGGCTCTTCTACAGGCTCTTCAACCGGAGCTTCTTCTTGAACTGGTTCTTCTGCTGGTTGTTCTTCTGGAGCTTTTTCTTGAACAGGTGCTGCTATCGGAGCGGTATCTTCGGTTATTTCTTCCTTAGTTTCTTCGGGAGCTTCTTCCGTAGATTCTTCCTTAGAAGCAGGATCTTCGGGATTTTCTCCCGAAGGATCACTGCCTTGATCATCATCGTCACCGTATTCTACGACAACCTTATAAGCGTAACCGGTTTCGTTATCGCCTTGAACGTCGTCTTCAGCAACTCTCTCGTAAACCATACCAAACTTATGCATAACTTCCGTAATGTATTGTTTAGCGAGTTCGAAGCTTCTTTCGGTTTCAACAATCGTGTAAGCGGATACACCTGCGAAGTTCTTATCTTGACCGGCATCGAGTAAGCCCGCAAAGTCTTTAGCATAAAGCGCAAGATATACGAAGATCTTATCGTCCTTCTTGATAAGCTTAGTAAGGTAATTACCGTCTATCATCTTAGCAATATTGAGATCGCCAACCTTGTAAGATTTAACAAGTCTACGAAGTTCTCTATACATTCTGTTAAGACGTTCAACAGCAGTTTCGCTTCTGAGAGTATAGGTGTAACCAACTGCTCTTTCTTCGTCCGTAACGATAACGTATTCTTCTTCGTCGTGAGCAACCTTCTTGAGTTGTTCTGCTTCCATTACGGCATTTACAAGGGTAAGAGCTTCTCTAAACGTCTTATCGCTGTAAACCAAATACTTAAATCCGTAAGGAACGTCTTCCTTCTTCTTGTCTATAGCAACGACAGATTTAATCTTTGTAGCCTTGACAACCTTAGGATCTGCATTAAAGTACAAGCAAAGGTTTGTAGGATTAAGAAGCATATGAACGACGTCTCTGTTTGCTTCTAAAATCATAGTTTCCGGTTGCTCGTAAGTAAGCATAGTTGCTTTAAGAGCAGCAAAGTAATCCGGAAGACTTGCAATGTAAGCATCCTTAACTACCCACTTAGCGTATACTTTGAGGTTCTTTCTCTTAGTACACATAAGGTCGGTAAATCTGTTTTTGTATTCTTTATCGGTATACCATCCACCGAATACGTATCCGTCCTTGGTAGGAACAGGAGGAGTGAGCCAGTATTCGCCCTTATGAGCTTTAGCAGGACGCAACTTGCTTCCACCCATCGTGTAGAAGGTCAATCTGTAAACCGTAGTCTTGCGTATTATTGCTATAACAACCCACAAGAATACTACTACGAGTAATAACGTAAGATAAAGGAAAGGATTAAAGAAGAAGTTTCCATCTCTAAAGCCCATTCTGGTAAGAAGCGCTGCAAGACCTTTTTCTTGAGTGTTTTTACCGCATATTGCGTAAGGGCTAAAGTGTTTTGCCTTGAAAGTCAAAACGCCGTTTTCTTCGTCGATTTGCGCTTCGTGGTCAAAATCTTCTAACTTTCCGTCACCTGCGTAATAAACTACCTTTAATTCTTCTCCGTAAGTTTGGAGTTTATCTAACTTATCCAAACCAATGCTTACGGTAAACACTTGTTGTCCGTCGAACTCCGTCATTAAAGTTCCGTCAGGGTTTTTGATGTTTATGTTTATGTAGTAAATTACTCTAATTCCGTTGTAATCTTTATAAAGAATTCTGTTTACGTTCTTTCTTGCAGCGGAGAAGGTGTAATCTTTAACTTCTATCTTGGTGTCCGGATCAAAAGCGTATTGATTGGTAGAAGTAATGGTTACTTGGTATTTTGCTCCGGCACTTGTAGATACGGTGTTTACGTTTACGGCAACTTTTTCTACGTCAGAAACGAACGTGCTTTTAGCAGATTCCATAGTAGAAAATTCCGTTGCGTTTCTAATTTTTTCTACAGCTTCGGCTTTCTTTTCGTTAATCTTTGCGATATTGCCGGCAGAATATTTGGTTTTGTCGTACAAGCCGTCAAGTTCTTTTATCTTTGCCGCTTTATAACGATTTAAAAGTTCTTCTACAATGCCTTGTAACTTAAAATCGTCTGATCCGCTTGCGTTAAACTTTTCTACAGCTTCTTTGCAAAGTGCAAGAATTTCTTGTGTAGAAAGAGGTTGTCTGTCGGGATATTGATCTTTGTCGAAAGTTTCGTCCTCGATGATAACCATCCAGTTCTTTTCGACAATGGTCATTACGTTTTCGAGTTCAGAAACGAAATGAGCGTGCACGCCTTCTGCTTGGTCTGCGTTATCGATCGTGTCGAGTTGAGCGCTAAAGTCTACGAAAAGATCGTCGAGTTGTTGTTGACCTTCTTGATCGTAAAGACCGGTAGCCTTATTTTGATCGATGTGCCATTGAAGGTGGTCCTTCATTTCTTTTTTAACTTCGCCAATGTTTTCTTCTGCAGTAACGTTAGGTTTTACAGAAGCCATGTCGGCTAAAGCTTGATCTCTTATTGCCGTAGCGTCGGTTTTGTTAAGTTTACCTGCGCTTATAAGGTTTGCAACTTGCAAAGCTTTAACAGCATCGTCTTTGTAAATAACGATATGGTTATAGCGGAATTCTCTGTAACTGCCTTTGTCGTAAGACGCAAAAGCCGTCAACACGTCGTCTGCCATTTGCGCAACGTAAACGATAACGCCCATCTCTTCTAAAGCTTGGGTTTTGTATCCTTCTACGTCTGTTTCTTGAGTAGCACCGTTAATTTTGCTCTCTGCCTTGTCTTTGTAGTAAGCCATTTGCTCTTCGCCTGCAACTACGCCGACGTTTACGAGATTAGCAACGTAATAAGCCTCGATCTCGCTTACGGCAGTTTGCTTAGCAGTGTCCAATGCAGAATCTGCACTAACCATCGATATGCCACCAAAAACAAGACATATAGAAGTTATTACCGCTAAAAGCGCAACTAAAAGTCTACTCCTTTTTAAAATTTTAACGTCAGTCATAATGACCTCCCCTTTTATAACAGAATTTGATTTTACGTCGTGCGCACGCACGATATAATTATATCTATTATACGATAAATATATATTAACACATTTTATTTTTGTTTTCAACGGTTTTTAAAGAATTTTTTTTGACACATAAACGTTTTTTGGCATATTTTTACTTAAAAACGCCATTTTTTAAAAATAAAGACTCAAAAAATTATTATTTTTTATTGTTTAATTTTTGATTTTTTCACAATTTATCCCCACAAGTCTACTTATAGGTCGATTTTTAACGTATAAAAAATTGCAAAATTATTATTTTTTATTGAATTATCCATTTATCCACAACTTAAAGCTTCTCGATACGACGTGCGATAAAAAGCTCATTTTACACAAATCGTTAAAGAATTATCACGTATATATCATTATATAATATACAACTTAGTTTTTGCTTTTTTTAAACGATGTTTTCCGTTTAACGCATAGACGCCACGTAAAAACCTCAAATGCCACGCAAAAACCCCAAAAAATTCTTCTTAAACGCCCTTTATCGCCACGTCAAACCACGTTACCGCAAAAAACACCTACGGTCACCCCACAAAACACCATTTACACACCTGAAGAATTCCTTTACGCCCTACAAAACTCCCCAAAATCGCCCATATGCGACACGTTAAACGCCAAAAACTACTTCTAAAGAATAAAACTGCAAATAAAAAACCACGAATTATATAAGTTTTCGTGGTTTTTTGACGTTTTTAATGCTTACGTATCGTGTAAACGTTACAAATTATTTAATTTTTATTTGACAGCTACCCATGACGGATAAAGCATCTTGATGCAACTTAGGCGTTACACCCGCACAACAAGAAGAATCGACCGAAATTTTAGCCTTGGTAAAATTTGCCTTTAAAAGCATTGCGTTACTGACGACGCAAATATCCGTACACACGCCGATAAGCTCTATATCCAAGTCGTCCACGTCGTATCTTTGTTTTAAAATATTAGGCAAATCCACCGAGCCGAAAGTATACTTTTCGACAAGCTTGTACTCTTTTCCGTCTAAAGCTTTTAAAATTTCTTCTTCTAACTGCCAACCGTCCGTGCCTTTTATACAATGCGGGACAGGTAAATTTTTGCCTTCTTCGGTATCTAAGTAATCCGAAAAATGCGTATCCAACGTCAAAAATATATCTCCGTCGAAATTTTTAATCTTTTCTGAAGCGTTTTTAAGGGCAACCAAAGCTTCTTTGCTACCCAAAACCCCGCTTACAAAGTCCTTTTGCATATCCACTACTATTAAAATTTTATTCACGTCGTCCTCCTTTCTCTTTTACAAAAGCAAAAAAATTAATATACCACACAGCAAAATCGCAAAGCTTGTCCTTTACTCTTCCTCGTTGCCTTTTATAATTGCAAACACAATCTTTACAATCGCAAAACAACACTTAAAATCGCCTAAGCCAACTGCTTTAAGCACAAACAAAGCTCTTTTGCACGCCCAAAAGTACACATTGCAATTGCAAAACTGCACTGTTTAATTACAAATAAAACACGCTTAATATCTAGCGCAACTTTTATAATTGCTAAAACTAAGCCTTATTAGTTTAAGTTTAACTTTTTATTTAAAAGCCTTCTGCCCACAAAATAACACGTCAAAGTTTCTACAATACACCAAACAATTCCTAAAATAAGCCCGGAATAATACGCAATCTCTATATTGGCTACCTCTTGCGCACCACCGAATATAAGGCTTCTTACTGCTCTTAAAAAGACGTAACTACCTATAGCATCCACAATAATCGTTCTTACCAAAAGTATGCCAAAATAAATGCCTAACCCTGCCACAACCTTTGCTTTTTGGGCAACAATGCTACCCAAAATTATAGAAAAATAACACACCGTTACCGCAGATATTAAGCTAAACGCCCCACGGATAACGTTTTCTGCAATTAAGACGCCAAAACTCGTCTGCCATCCGAAAGCCAAATCTTTGCTGGCTACGTATACGTCTTTTATTACGCCCACACCGTCTATTATCAAAAGAAAAACCAAAATCGAAGCCACTGCCACAACGGCGGTTATCGCCAACCACGTGACGGCAGTTAAAATTTTGCATAAAAATATTTTACCTTCTTCTATAGGTAAGGTGTGCGTAAGATAGCCTTCTTCGGACGCCATGCTTTTATAAAACTCGTAAAAAACAGTTATTGCGACAAAAGCAACTATAGCCGTAGCCAATATTACTGCAAGCGTTACGCTTAAAGAAAGCATTGTTTGCGTCTTTACACCCAAATCCATCGCATCCGTCTTTAAGAGCATTGCTATGCGTATCATAAGGCCAAACACAATCGCCGCACCAAAAGTTACTATTTGCACAGGCAAAAGCCACCTTCCCATGCGTTTAAAATCGTACTTAAAAAGCTTACAAAACATACTTAAATTCCTCCCTAAAGGTGGCATCTAAAGTTTTACCTTCTTTTTTGACGCTTTCTATACTGTCGTATCTAACGACCTTACCACCGTACGTAAATAAAAACTCGTCCAAAATCCCCTCTACGTCGGCAATTAAATGCGTTGATATTATTACGGTAGAATTGGGATTTCTTTTTAAAATGGTGCTTAATATAAACTCTCTCGCCGCAGGATCTACACCACCTATCGGCTCGTCTAAAAGATAAAGCTGAGCGTTTCTTGACATGACGAGCGTCAACTGAAGTTTTTCTTTAGTTCCTTTAGAAAGCTCCCCGTATTTTTTGTTTACGTCCAAATGCAAGGACTGTAAAAAACCTTCTGCCTTTGCCCTGTCGAAGTCTTCGTAAAAATCCTCGAAGAAGTCTAAGCAGTTTTTTACCGTCATGTAGTTTCTTAAATAACTTTTATCCGGAAGAAAAGAAACAATCTTTTTGCTCTCTACCCCAACCGTTTTACCGTCTATTAAGACTTTGCCGTCCGTAGGAGTCAACAATCCTGCAAGAATTTTAAGAAGGGTTGTTTTTCCGCTTCCGTTTACCCCGAGAAGACCTATTATTTTACCGCTAAAAAGCTTTAAGTTTATTCCTTTTAAGGCGTAAAAATTTCCGTATTTTTTTGTTAAGTTTTCTATCTCTACACAATATTCCATAGTCGTATACCCGTTTTACAGTAACGTTTTGTCTTGTTAAAATAACTTTTATAAGATTATTATACTATTATACTTTTTATATTTCAAGCGAATAAAGCAAAAACTTTTAGATACCTAACGACAGATATGTATCTATGTAAATCTAAAAGTTTTATTTTTTAGCCTATTTAAAAAGCAGGCTTTTTTTATTGCTTTTTATTGTGTTTTTATAACTTTTCCCAAATGGAGTATACAACTACCCTGGTGTCCTCGGTTTCTTTTGACGCAGTAGAATTTTCTGCTTCTTCTGGGGTTATTATCTCTCCGCCGTCTTCTAACGACCACCCTAAAAATTTATATCCCTTTCTACAAGGCGGACCTATCTTGTATGCTTCTTTAAGATTGATTTTTGTCGAATACACGTATGGATAATCCCCTTCGTATTTAAGGACGCAGTCAAACGCCATATATATAAATTTTTTATATTCCTCGAACCCAACAAAATAAGTTGGATGGTATGCCTCTCTAAAAGTTTCCCACAAGTCTAAACTGTAAGGCAATTCTGTATATATGGAAGTAGGTACTTTAATTTGGGTGTCGAAAGCTTGTTCCGGAATCGACGTAAACTTTTTAGGCAATATAACGCTACGCAATTTGGGGCAACTAGCAAATGCGTATTCTTCGATTGTTTCTATGCTTTCTGATATAAACACCTCTTCTAAATTAAAACAACCGCTAAATGCATATTTTTTTATCTTCGTTACGCTGGTTGGAATCTCTATACTCTTTAAACTATAGCAACCATAAAAAGCATATTCTTCTATCTCTTTTAATACGTTCGGCAACTCTATGTTTTGCATTTCTCTTCCATAAAACGCCTTGTTTCCGATTACTTCTATCCAGTCCGGTATTTTGCTGTTTTTGTTCCCGCTTACTAAAGTTTTGGTGTCCTTTTGTATAATACATAAACCTTCTGCCATATAAACGGGATGGTCTTTAGATATGGTCAACTCTTTTAAGTTTGGGCAGTTTTTTATAAGCCACGGATCTATCTCTTTTAGGCTTGCCGGCAAACTTATACTTTGCACGTTGTCGCAATTTACAACTAAACCGTCATCAAATCCTTCGATATATTCTACTCCTTCTTCTATGACTACCGACGTCAAGTTTGGACAATTATAAAATGCCGGATTGATCAATCCAACCCTTTTTACGTGTCCGGGGATTACTACCTCTCGGATTTCTTCGTTGTCATAAAACGCGCCATGACCTATTACCTTAACAGACTTTGGGATTTCTTCTCCGCTTAACACTCTGCGCAATACGTCCCCGTCGTTTTCTATTAAACAATTGCCCTCCATTCTAAAATGTTTATTTTTTGGATCGACGGTTATCGTCTTTAAGTTTTTGCATCCCTCAAAAGCTATTCCGTGAATTGTTTTTAACGTCGATGGAAGATATATCTCCGTCAAACTATCGCACCCAATAAATGCGTCTCCGAACAAAGACGATACCATCGGCAAATCGATAGACTTTAAGGATTTGCAATTTTTAAAACATTCGGTTCTTAAACTTTCTATAAACTCCGGCAGTTTTACCCTTTCTAACGTTTCGCACCCGGCAAAAGAAAATGTTTTTTCTATGGTGTTTGGAAGAATTACCGACTTTACTTCTGTTCCTGCAAAACCAGCCACAGCGGTTATAGGCTTGCCGTCCGAAGCATAAGAAGGGACAATAACTTTGCCCTTAGCCGTAGACGTATCGATTTTTCTTATCTCGTATGACTTACCATCTTTACTTAAATTTTTTTCTAAAATGGTCAAAGGGTATACCTGATGAATGATTTCTTCCGACCACAAATTGCCGTCGTTTCCGCTGGCTTTTACTAATATATCGTATCTCTTTGGTCTATCCGTCAACAAAAATATATCTAAGCTTGTTTCTTTAGTTTCGTATTTTGTTCCGTTGATATTTACTACGTATCCTTTTGCTCCATCCACCTTATCCCACGATAAAACTTCTGCATTTATCTGCAAATTTTGCGGAGCGCTTAAAGGTTTATCTTTTTTGCATGCTACGGCAAAAACACAAGATAAACACGTTATCGCAAATAAAGCTAATATAAAAAACTTTTTCATTGACAAACCCTCCTTTAAGATAAGTTAGGGCTGACGGGAGACTCCCGTCAGCCCACCCTTTATTACGTGGCATTATACCACTGCTTTTTTGTTATGTCAATAGCTTTTTACAGTTTTTGTAAAATTTGTAAAAAAATTTTTTAAAATCCGTTATTTTTTACCAATTTTTACCAAAAACGTCCCAAGGGAAGATATCGTTTGCTTCTTCTTCGCTTAAAAGAAAACTCCACCCGGTTACGTAATCTGCAAAATTATACGACACGTCCGGATCTGCTCCTAAAACGTCCCATAACCACGCATTTGGATCAAGAACAAGAGTCTTGTGGGTTACCGGACATTCGCCCGACCAATTGTCTAATTCTGAATAATCGTCTTGGGTTAAAAAAGCCTCTATATACTCGTAATAACCTCCGCCGTACGGCCTTGCGGAATAAACGTCGTTGTAGGCGTCGTAATTCTTGTTTATAGTGCTAAAGACGTACGTTGGTATTTCTTCTCCAGAAGCCAATCTTAGGGCTTCTATTTGGCCTATCCACGCCTCTATTTGACCGTCGTTTTGGTTAGGCGTTTTTGCCACGCCGTAAATCGTCGTGCCTAATTGCCCACTCAAATCACTTAAAGGAACCTCATCTTCTAAACTTTCGTTTAACGTAAAATCTCCGTTTGTGTCAGAATTTAGCCTACGATAAAGTTGTCCTCGAGCGTCTGTTCCGCAAGGATAAAATACGTTGACGTTTATATCTTGTAAAAATGCGTCTATCGTTGCGTAGTTTTGTACTTCGTCTGCATACGTTGCTTTTATAAACGGCACAAGCGCTACGTGGTAAAAATCGCAATATTGGCTAACCGTAACCATTTGGTCGTTTAAGATAAACGTTACGTTTTGCAACTGAATCGATTCTACGGCTTCTACAACCTCGTAGAAAAAACTCATCATAAACACAGACCAAATATCGCTGTTTACGTGTAAGTCTACGTAACCTAAAAACGCATTATCTCGAATAAAACGCATTTCGTCGGTGTCGCAAATAAACATAATTTTGCAACCGATAGATTTTAACTTTTCGAACAAACTATTCAATATTTGTGTGGTTGTTAAAGGCGTACCCTCTTCTTCCACCTCAAACCCTTGGCTAAACTCTACGATAAAGTAACTGTTGGCGTACACAGAATTTTCGAGTTCGCCATCTTCGTAAAGATCGGCAAGATCTCCATCAAGAGTAAGCAACTCGTCTTTTAACCCGGTAGCAGAGTATTCTAAAATAACGTTTTCTACGAGGTTATCGCCTTCTATCGCCGACTTGTAGGTCGAACTAGAAGAATTGTCGCTGTAGTAGTAAAGAGTGTCAAAATCCGTTGTAGCACTGTTAGAGGACGCACTTACCTTTGTCGTAAGGTATCCTACGGTAGGGATGAGGTATGTAGCCAAAAAGACTAATACCAAGGAAAATGTTACAATGACCTTTTGTGTGAGTGATTTTTTCATAACTCTTACCTCCTTCTTTATTGGTCGGTGCCATAATAACCCTTTTAAAACAAGTTGTCAAGAGATTTTTGATAAGTTTTTTTGCCCAAAAACTTTTAAAAATCTGTGTACAGATTTTTATTTTTTTTTTATTTTTTATATATTTAGGCGTTTTTGCAAAAAAACGTTTTACCTTTTTATTTGCTTATTAACGCAATCGGGGTTTTTGACAAAATTTTTACTCGTAACCGTCTTGTTTATTTCGCTGACTTTTATAGTAAAATACTTAAACACAAAACCACAACAGGGGCGTGCGTGTCATTTTGCTTTTATAGCATAGGGGCATTGTAAAACTAACAAAGATCTATAAAATTCTATAAAAACAAAAATACAACAGGGGCGTGCGTGTCCTTTTTGCCTTTATAACGTAATGGATTTATAAAATTAACAAAAAACTGCAAATTTCTACAAATACAAAACTACAACAGGTAAGGGCTCTTCTATTAGAGATTTTAGTCCATAACAAAAGTATATCCCACTATACTTCGCAAAAAAGCGAAATAAAGTGGGCTTTTATTATCCATAAAGGATAAAGTTTTAATAGGTTATATTTTTAGCCTTGTGGCTAAAAGTTGTATTGTTTACGCAGTAAACAGTTTAGCCGAGCGAAGCGAACGCCAACTGCGTAAGCAGTTTTATTTTGGCTACGCCAAAGTTATATTAAACAAATCCATAACTCGACGTAGTCGAATATCACTGCCGTAGGCAATATCGCTCGTCGTTAGACGAATATCAAAAATCTGTAAGGATTTATTTAGTTGTCGCTATTCCCAACGGGAAGAGCAACTACGTGCGTGTCCTTTTTGCTTTTATATAAAAATCAAGCTAATATTTATCCTTTTGATATAAAATTAAGTTCAATTCTCTATGACCACTTAAAAATTTAAGGATTTATCTGCGATTTTTATTATAAATAATCTAATTTTTAATAAAAGTGGTTAAAACTTGTTAGTTTTTTAAAAGATCTTTTGCAAAATTTTTTATTAGCTTATCGCTCTCTCTTTACCACCATTGCCACCTTTACCACCATTGCCACCGTTGCCGTTATTTTACCGTCACCACCGTGTCCACCGTTACCGCCTTTACCACCATTGCCACCAAGCACAACGCCTACTCTGTTGTTTTTTGTCTTCTACTGCAACCGTTTATCCTAATCCTAACAAAAACCACCAAAACCGCCTTTGCCACCGCTTTTCCGTCACCACCGTGCCCACCAAAACCGCCTTTACCACCGTTACCGCCTTTGCCACCGCTTTAAGTCGGATCGTAGCCATGTCGTTCTGTGAGCCAAGGAGTTGGGTCTAGTCATT
>JAZNFL010000280.1:0-8381 GCA_045589135.1 Christensenellaceae bacterium | reverse complement strand
AAATACCTGCACCATAAACTTTGGATCTATCGACAGAATAATTAGCAAAAATCTCGTTATACATTAAAGATTCAACTAATTGAGAAGGAATAGATTGAGAAATAGATTGATAATCGTAAGATCCCATGCTCCAATCATATTCTACCCAACGCATATCTTGTGGGCATTGAGGAACTACTATAATAAAATCGTCGGCATATTGGCTTAAAACGATTTTTTCTAATAAAAGTTCGGTAGCAATAATGTTTCCGCCGATTACTTGCATTACGTTATCGTTACCTCTTTCTCCTGCACCGTGCATAAAGAGCAATACGGGGTATTCTTTTTCTTCCGTATATCCGTTAGGAAGATATAATCTGTAAGGAAGCTTTATATTTGAGCTTATTGCAGAGTTTTCGTAAGTTCCTGCCGTAAACTTTTCGATAATGTTAGGATCTTTTGCTAATATTACCTCTTCGCCTACACCGGTAGTCAATAACATAACGTTATTTTTATCGATAAAGTATTTTTCTAAACCGGTAATACCTTCTAATTCCACACCGTGAGCTTTTACGTCATCTGGTCTACCGAAATAAATACTATCGGCAACGTAATCAATTCCGTCAACGGAATATATAAGCCACATATAAGAAGCCTTAAACGTCGCTTGCGGAGTAATAGTAAACGTAACTTTGCCGGAAGAAGAAATATCGACAGGAAGAATTACGTCGCCTGTATAAGCACCACTGTTTACCACCCACTCTTTATCGTTTTGACCGTTTACCGAAACAATAGCCTTTTGATTTCCTTCGTATAAAACAGTTCTTCTGACAAGTCTGTAATTCGTTACGTTTTGAATTTCCGGTACGTTAAATTCTACGTTAAAAGCATTATTCCAACTTGCCATTCTGGAGAAGGTATCTGTTCCGTTCCAGTCAAAACGGAAGACAAAGTTTTCTACTTCTTCTTTTACGGCATCTACTTTAAAATCCCTATAAGTTGCTTGAATTCCGTCGTTTAAAATTGCAAATTTACTGCCCGTACTATATTTATCGTTAGTAGTAAATACCGGCCAACCGTTTACTAAAAGTTTTACAAAACTTCCCTTAACGGTAAGTTGAACGTAATATTCGCAAGAATTTGGGAAATACGTATAAGCATTTGACAATGCTACGTATTCGCCGTTTACAAGCCAACCACTATTGCATTGAAGTCCGTTATTAGCGTATTCTAAACCGATAAGCATACCGGTATAGCCTTTAACGTCTACGTTTGCGTGTATAAGCATACCAAACTTGCCTACTTTACCTGCACTAATAGGATTTAATACGGTTTGGAATTGATATTCTTCCGTGCCAAAGTCTGCCATTGCTCCCCAAACGTTTTGAGCGTCAGCAACCCATTTGCCGTTTTCAACTTTGATATTTCCGTATAATTCCGTCCAGCCGTCGCAACCTGCTCCACTTTCGTAATACGGAAGGTTTAATTTGTTAGGATAGTTAAGAGCTGTAACGTTAAGAACTAATTCTACGCTCTTTTCTATTCCTTCACCCTTTACGGTCAACGTAATTACGTCGTTTTCTACCTTTTGGTAAGGTATTTGGAAAATAGAACCTTCTACAGTTTCTCCAGCATAAACGTAAGACCATTGACCTTCTATGTTGGTGTCAACGTATTCTTTTAAATCTACAGTAAGTTCTTCTTTTGTAGCAAATACTGTTACGTCGGAAATTTTATCCATGTATCCCGTCGGAACTGTACGAGTTGTTTTATAAGGAATCTCTATAGTTATAGGATTAAAATATATCGCTCCGCTATAGTCGTTATAAGATCCGTCAGGAACACATTTAACGGTTATCATACCCTCTTGGGTTTTATTTGGAAGGACAACCGTAGAGCTTTCTTCTCCTCCGTCAACGGAATACGTCAAAACGCAACCGTTGTGATAAGAATTAAAGTTTACGTATTCGGACATATCTATGGTTTTATCCCCTTCCGTAAGACCAAAAGTATATTCTACAGTCTTAATAGTCGTAAGTTTTGGCTTGCCCGTCATTTCTACTTTTTGTCCACGTCTATGGGAAGTTATAATACTTTCGTTTTGACAAACGAAATGGTATCCCTTATGTCCGCTGTTGGTTGGAGCAAACTCAAATCCATGAGCTTGAGTATCAAAACTATAAGCAAGGTCCATATAGTCCGCTACACGCAAAACGCCTTGACTGTCTTCGTATAAAAGCCAATATTCTCCTGCAGAGAACCAACCGTCTATATTTTTATCAAGTAAAAATCCCACTTTGTCGTTTGCTTTTACGCCCTCAAAAGCAGATAACGGCAACTCTACCATATTAAGTCCGTATAATCCGTTTCCGTGATCACAAACAGAACTCGTATCTCCCCAAGTTGCAATTTTATCCGTCCAAGTGTCAGACAATTTTAAAGTAGCGGTTTTATCGAGATAAACGTCTACAGATTGATAACCGTCGACAACCTTTGTTCTACGAGCTAAATAATACGCCTTGTTTCCTTCGATGGTTTCCGGCATTTGCATTTTAAAGGTTTGATCCTTGCCTGCTTCGTACCAGAAATATATATCGCCGGCTATATTACTACCACTCCAGTTAGCTCTTACGAGTTTAGAAGTTATATCGTAAGAAGCGTCTAAAGGTTGAATATTAAAATCTTTATAAGTACCGGTTACAGCATCAGAATATATCGAAACAACACCACTCGTCGCATAAGGAAGCGGAGCGTTTTGGAATAACCAACCATTTATAATAACGTTTAAGTGGCTATCTTTAACGTAAATTTCTATAGTGTTTTCGCTTAAACCGTTAGAAGTCCAACCGGTATCTGACCCCCATAAGAAATAGAAATTATTATCGATATAATAACCGGTTGCAGCATAAAGAACGTTACCCCAATTGTAAAAGCCAATATAATATCCGTCAGCTCCCGTGCCGTCTCCGTAAATAAGTATACCGGAATTACCAAACCAAGGTTCGTTTACCCCTGCATCTGCGTATTGGAATTTATAGCTTAAATAAAAATCCGAATACGTGTTTTTTGTGTGTACCAATAATTTGTTGGCACCGCCGTGTGTATCTTTATTTACGGCTAAAGCATTGCTTCCGTCTAACGTCGTACCGCTTTCTACAACCCAGTTTTCTTCGTTAAACGGCAAAGAAAACGATTGTGCAGATGCTACGTTTAAGTTTACGGTAAGACCAAAACTCAAAGCAACGACAAATACCAAAGCAAATAAAGATAATAACAATTTTTTACTAGTTTGCTTCATATTTTTTCTCCCTTATTTTTTTATACATAAACATTATTGCTAATGTTACTGTAGCAAATAAAATTCCATAATCGCCACCAAAAGACGATCCGCAACCACCGGAACTTTGATTTCCGGAAGAAGTAACGTCAGTGTTACTATTGCTTTCGGTTTCGTTTCCGGAATTATCGTATTCGTAAACAGTTGCTTTTTTATAATCGTATCCGTTAGAAAGCGTTTGTACTTTTAAATTTCCGTAAACTTCTATTTGTGATACCGAAACGAAGTTACTTTGTCCACCGTTCATTCCGATAAGTCTAATTGCCGTACCTTTTATTGGATTAAACTTAAAATCGAAAATTTCGCAACTTTGACCAAAATCTTCTCTTTTATCGCTGGAAGGATAATTTACGCTTTCTAAAAGCTCTACGTCTTTCCACGCACCGTTAGAGCGAACTTGAACTTTTATATCTCCGTCAGAAAACCATCCGCCGTCTACCCAAGTGTCGCCTTCTTGGAAAACCAAACGAGAAAAAGTTATTTCTTCTTTATATTCGTAACCCATATAGAAATATCCTCTTCCGCTTCCGTTAAAAGAGTCGTATTGCGCAGGTCCTAAGTTTTGAGTTCCTACGGGATAAATAATTTCGTTTCTGATAACGTTTAAATCTTTATTACCACCACCGGTTGGCGAAGGTACGGAGCAAATAATATCTCCTACCAAAGCAAGATTATAGTTTTGCTCGTAAACTTCCTTATCAAGATTTACCTTAATATAGTCAATTGCATGCCATTTATCTTGTTCTAAGGCGGTTATCTTGACGGTATGATAGCCGTCGTATAAATCCAACTTAACTATACTTTCTTTATACGTATCTTTTTCCGCATATAAGCTAAACTCGCCTAAATCTTCTTCGTCTAAAGTAATAGAAATTTTACCACCTGCAGTTCCTACGTAACCGAAAACTTCTAAATAATTACCTTTAAAGGTATAAGTTCCGAAAGATTGAGCGTTAAAGGTTCCGTGTTCCCAAAACTTAGAAGCTTTGTCGTTTTCCACCTGCATAAAGCCGTTCCACGTCCACCCTTCGGCATCACTTTCAACACAACGAAGATACGTTTGTTCCGTATCGGCTTTTACCGTCGTTGTTCTTGGCAATGCTAAACTAATTCCTAAAACGATTGCAAAACACAAAAATAAATTAATTAATTTTTTCATCTTTCTGCCCTCCTATCAATACACTTCTAATTCTCCACAAGAAATAAGTTTATTATTTCCTCCGGGCATACCAATAATTCTTACGCCTTCTACGTTTATTTTGTCGAACGTTATCTCAAAGACTTCTCCGGCAGCACCAAAAGCTCCTAAGGTATTAGAATTAGGATAAGAAGGAGTAATTTGATAGTTTACGTTTATCCATTCTCCATCTACAAGAACTTCTACCCTCATAGTACCGTTAGCAAACCAGCCACCGTCGGTTCCCCAGTGTCCGCCTTCGTTAAATATTAACTTTTTAACATCAACCGAGCGACTAAACGTATATCCTACGTAGTCTTCGAAATCGTGAGGAATTAAACCACCTGCGCCGTCTCTACCAAGATAAGTGTCGTATTGCGTGGAAGAATGTCCACCGGTATAATAAACACCGTCTCTTATGACGCTAAGCGCACCACTGCCGGAACCCGTTCCTATAGCACCGTTTATAGAAGCAATAGGAGTTGCGATCTTTGTGCGTGCCAAATTGAGATTTTCGCTCGCATAATATTCGTCTTCCGAACACTCTACTTCTATATAGTCGATAGTGTGCCACTTTCCTTGTTCTAAGGTAGTTATTTTAAGAGTGTGTTGACCTTCGCCCAAACCTCTTATCTTGCGATAAATTTGGTTATAAGACATAGCAATAGATCTTCCGGAAACAAAGGTTTGTTCTGCGGAAATATCAACTATTCCATAATCTTTGCCGTCGATCTCAATCTTTATTTTACCACCATTTACAGAAGTAACGCCTGCTATTGCAACTCTATCGCCTGTAAACACGTATTCTGCAGTAGCGTTTTTATCCACACTGCCATATCCAACGTTATTTAAGTAATCTGCGTTAAAGAATTTAGACATACCATTATAAGTCCAGCCTTTATCGTCGGATGATATTTGTTTAGAATAACCTTCGTCGTTTTGTTTAGCGACAAAATTAGCATCGTATATAGTATAAGTTTTACCGTTTTTAATACCACCTGCACTTAAAATTACTTCTTCTGCTTGTTTTGCTATTCTTTGTGCAATAGTATTTACGGACGCACTTGTAAGTCCTGCTCTATTGGTATTTTGATACCAATCTCCACTTCTATCTAAAAACTCTTGAGGGAGTCCTTTTTTACCGTATTGTATACCTAAAATAGTTCCGGAAGTTGCAGCGTTACAGTCGTTATCGTAACCACAAAGTATTGCTATTTCTACAGTTTCTTTATAATCTCCCTCTCCGTATAAAAGAGCAAGAATGGTTGCAACGAAGTTTATTCTGCAATCTAAAACGTATCCGGTATAATATTTTTGATGAAGTTTCTTTCTTGCTTCTCTCCAAGAAACACCACTTTCGTAAAGTTCTAATACGTCGTCGTACATTTTTGCCGTAGTAAGACTATCGTCAAAATAAGAACGTACGGTTTGCAAATTCTTTAAAATATCGTCTTCGAAGAACGCATTAGAACAAAGCATAGCGTAAAAAGCAGAGTTTTCTAAAACTACCCCATCACCGACGGAAGCCATCCACCATTTAGTTCTATCGTAACTGTTTTGAAGCATTCCGGGCGTAACCATGCCTAAAATTTCGCACTCGATTTGAGCGTCTATCGCTTCGGGTGTTTGGTTAAGACCAAACTTTCCGGTCTCAGGTGGCAAAAATCCTTGAGACATTAACGTACGAGCATAATAGTTGCCTTCCCAAATATAATCTTGTAAATGATATAACCATTCTGCAGGCATATCGGCATAAGTTATATCGTTTACACCATAGACTTCCATCATGTGTAAAAAAGTATATTCTACACTAGTGTCGTCGTCGGTAGCGAACGTGTCGCCGATAACCCATTTAACCGAGCCTTCCGGACCCGGCTCGTTTACGTATTTAAATTCTGTGGGTAGTCCCGTCCAGTTAGCCCAAAACGCACCTAACCACGCACCTTCTAATTTGTCAATTAACTGATCGTACTCGATAGTATTTGCCTGTGCTTTAACCGGTTCGATTTTTGCTCTATATAAAGAAAACGCCGATATACCAATAATAAAAGCACAAGATACTGCTAGAATTTTTTTTAATTTCATATTATTCCCTCCATTTATTACTAAAGTTGTAGTGTAGTTTAGTTATTAATTTGATGAAATAAACGTTTTACACGTGATTTACGTTTAAATCTTGCAAACAATAAACTTAAATTAATCTTTACAACAAAGTTTTTCGTTTAATTTTACGTAGTCTTCGACCAATTCTTCTATTGAAAGCTTTTCGTATCCCTTTAAATAAGTCATTACAACGTCGCCAAAAGGCTCGTACCAATGTTTTTCTATATTTTCTAATCCCACGTTTGCACCGACTATACTTCCTACGGTTGCCCCATTGCAATCGTTATCCAAACCAATGGCAATAGATTGCGATATTGACGAAGTAAAATCTCCATTACCTAAGATTATTGCAAATACTACTGCACACATATTATTATTAGTATGTACGCAGTGCATTTGACTAAATCTCTCATCCAAAAGACTTCTTGCGTGTTTATAATCTTTTAACTTGTCTTTAAATGACAACGCCCACTGCAAGTCCTTATATAATCTAGAGCCATGTGGAATAAACTCTACCCCATGCTTAATTGCTTCGTATGGAGAATTTTCTACAAAAGAACAAGCAATAGAAGCACTTACAAATAATCCGCCGTAAATTCCGTTACGTCTATGCGTTAAATATATCTCAGGATAATTCAATTCTACTGCTTTAGCAGGGTTACCCGCACATACGTATCCAAAAGAATCGGCTCTTATCGCTCCGCCAATCCACTCTATAAAAGGATTGTTTTTTGCCGCATCTTCGCCACTCGAACCTAAATTTAATTCTTTTAAGGCCTCTTCTTCTGCCGTACAAGCATATGGTACGATTTCTTTCCACAACTCCGCAACGTCTTCTACCGTATAATTAAACCCATATTTTTTCATTAGTAACATACTAAGTACGGTATAAGTAATATCGTCGTCAACAGGAACACCTTTAATATTGCCTTTAGAGTAATCTATTCTTTTATTTACCCCGTATTGGATACCTTCCGGGTTTTCGACGGCATTCCAATAGTCCGTAGGCGGAAACGGAGTATTGCTCTCTTTTGCAATGCTTTCCATTTTAAAAATAGGATAGTTTTCTACCGGCACACCTAAAGTACATCCTGCAAAACGACCAAGGAGTGCTCCTTTCAATTTAGAAAGATAGTTTTGCGGTTTTTTAACTTGGTAGTTAAAGTTACTTAATTTTTTTATATTTTGCCAATCTGACGGCTCGTTTTCGTCAAACACTTCAGAAGATTTAAAATTTACTATTCCTTTTAATAGTTCTTCTTCTGATAAACCGTCGGCTTTTATCATTGGTCGCCCGTCTTGTTCGTTTCTTAATAAGTTCCAATGATAAAAATCGTTTTTAATGGCGTTTATATCTTTGTTCATAATACCTCCACGTATATTGACAATTCCACAATATTATGATAACATATAATTAAGCACAATTTCTAATTAAAAAGGAGCAAAAACATTGCAAAATCAATCAAATGAACCAAGAAATAAAAATTTATACAAATTTAAAGACGTTATAAAGCTCCCTAAACACGTACAACCTTACGGCGAATTATGGTTTAACTCTCCAGATAAAACGACAGATTGGATACACGTGCACGACTATTTAGAAATAGGCAGATGCGTAAAGGGCTCGGGAGTTTTTAATATAAACGAAGAAGTTATTCGTTACCAAAGCCCATGTATAAGTATTATATATGGTGATATGTGGCACTCTGCACAAAGCAATCCTTTCGACGAAAGTAGCTGGAATTTCCTTTATATAGATTTACAGTATTTTTTATCCAGAGTTGA
>JAZNFL010000279.1:0-2148 GCA_045589135.1 Christensenellaceae bacterium | reverse complement strand
TCGGCGAGTTTGTGAAGAGCGATATCGTTAAAATATACGATCGTTAAGATAAATCGTTTTGAAAGAATATTTTTTGGAGCATACCTTTTTAGAATACATCTTTTTAGAATACACTTACTTAAAAAAGAATGCTTTTAAAACATCGATCGTCTAAAAAAATTTCGTCTAAACACCTTCCCTCATACTATCCCTCAAATAATATCCGCCGCGATGATAAAGTTTTTAAACTCCTGATATCTAAAAATGCGATTCTCTTTTGGTAGAAGTGCCGTGTAATTATAATTCGAGATATAACTTTCAAACGTTCGTTCTAATATTTCTGTTATTATATTTACGTTAATCATAGACTGACCAAGCGTATTACGTCCTCCATATTTTGAAAGGAGCATATCCATTAGAGAAATTTTTTAAGAAGTAGTTAGTCTTGAATTAATGATACTCCGGCAAATGCATAATTACTCTAAATTCGCCCCGAAGAAGATTAACAACATATCCGGTATTGTGAGCATATTTTATAACATCCATATTCCTAAAACAGATAAATAGTTATTGTCGTCCAGTATTTGCAATTGTTTTAGTTAGCAGATAGACTTATTCAACAAATCGGCACTAATGTTTTGCAGCAAGTTATACTTTTAGAAACAAATTTTTATAGGAGAATACACCAGTTAATAAATCGTATAGTTCTTTATCTCTAATTTAATAATACGAAGCAAAATGTCCGTGCTAAGTTTGTTCGGTAAAATAATCGGCGATGGATCAGGTGGTAGTTGTATATCTTCCGGGTATAACATAAAAGCGTATCCATCATGATTTCGTCCAACACGTCCTATGCGTTGTTATTTGGAGCTGTCGGATATCGGAATAATCATATTTATCGATCTGTTGTTTAAAATATCTATCGTCGGGTAAAATCGCTAACCAACATCCACCATACAAAGTAAATTCTTAATAGTTGCACCCACTTCAAGCAAGTTTGTTGATACAATAAATTTTGGTGTAATAGAGTTCGCAATTTCGTTTCCGTTAGCATTTTTCAACGGATATTCGTTTTCGTAATAATTCAAATTTTTAGTATGTTCCGACATGTCTAACGATTATAAAGGAAAAGCCATATATTCGAATTTCGGTGGGTTGTTTTCGATAGTTTTGATCACGTTTTGAATTTGTATATTTGACGAACAGAATACGATTGTATGTTTATAGGTTGAATCTTCTTTGTAAATGTCTTCGTATAGTTAAGGTAATATTTTTTTGAAGTTCCCAATGAATGACGCTTCCGACCCGCAATACGTTAAATCCTTATTCCAGACGATATTTTATTTTGGAGGAACAATATAACCAATGTTAGTATCGTTTAAAACCATCTAATAATACTCCGCAAAAAGGTTTATATCGATAGTGGCCGACATGAAAATGAATTTCGTTAAACCCGGACTATACGGAAATGATTTGCGATACTCTCTAATAACTAAAAGCGTGAAAATCATTTATTCAGAGATATCATGCGCTTCATCAATAGCAACGTATTCTATATCAGCTAATAAGTCCTTTTGTTCGTTAATAGAGTGAATGCATATTTGCTAAAATTTTTCCGTAGTCATGAATTTTACGTATTATGGTTCTGACACGTCTAATTGTATGCCGTTTCCACAAAGATAACCTAAATTTATTCCCGGTTTAAGATTTTTTTAGAAAGGTGGTAAATCGGTCATCTTATTCATGCACAGTGCTACACGTGGCTAAGTGACTAAAACGGATTTTCTATTTTGTAATGCATCTTTAAAAAGCTCATTCACGAAAGCAGAACTTTTACCTGTTCCTGTTCCAGCACTAAGAATGTAATAACCCTATTTGTCGGCATGTAGTTAGTCGAGGATAATTTCGTATGGGACGCGTTCGGGTTGGACAATTTCATGTTTGTAATTTGTGAACAAACCGGGCACTAAAAGAAGTGGTTTATTTGTATTGGCGGGTTTGTTATTAGCTTGCTTCTCTGCGGCGGGTTTATTGTCGGTGTTCTTTTTTTCGTCTGTTTATTCTTTTTTAGTCTTTTTGTCGTCGGGTTAGTCTTTATTAGTCTTTTTCTCTTTGGTTGATTTCTCAGTAGTCTTTTTTTCGTCAGGTTATTCCTTTTTGGATTAATCT
>JAZNFL010000278.1:0-9824 GCA_045589135.1 Christensenellaceae bacterium | reverse complement strand
CACCATTACAACTCGTTTGTGCGGTAAACACATGTATAAACGGTGGAAGATATTATACGCCTTATTTGGTTGATAAAATTTACGACGATAACGGAAAGGTGTTAGAAAAATTTTTACCAAAATACACTACGGGTAAAATTTCGTCTAAAACGTCTAAGCTTATAGCGTCGTATTTAGAAGGGGTTGTTGCTAACGGAAGCGGAAAACAAGCGTATATCGAAGGGTATAAAGTTGCAGGCAAAACGGGGACGGCGCAAAAATATAGCAATGGTGTAATTGCTCACGGAAAATACATAATGTCATTTATAGGTTTTTTCCCTTCAAATGCACCTCAATATATAGCTTTAGTAACGGTTGACGAGCCCGTGGGTGGAACTTACGGTTCTACGGTTGCAGCACCTTTATGCAGAGAAATTTTTGAAAAAATTATTCAATGTAAAAAATTGAAACCTATAGAGGAGACGTAAAATATGTTTTTATATGATTTATTGCGAGAATACGATTGTAAAATGGTCAACGTAAAAAACGTTGATATAAAAAATATTTCTAAAGTAGCAGACGAAAGTTGTAAGGATGGAATATATTTTTGCCTTAAAGGCAATACTTTTGATGGTAAAGATTTTGCATCTAAAGCGATAAAATGTGGAGCTTTTGCGGTTGTTTGCGAGGGAGAGGTGTCGCCCGATATTCCACAAATACAAGTAAAAGACGCAAGAAAAGCAATGGCCGATTTGTCTGCACGTTTTTTTGGAAATCCACAAGAAGATTTAAAGATAATCGGAGTGGTTGGGACAAACGGAAAAACGACTGTTTGTCATATGATAGAAAGCATTTTAAAAAGAAGTGGTAAAAACGTTGGAATTATAGGAACTCTTGGAGTAAGATACGCAAACAATTGTATTTATACCGACAGAACTACTCCCGATCCGATAGAATTTTTTTCTATACTTGCCGACATGAAGAAATCTAACGTCGAATACGTAGTAACCGAAGTATCTGCCCACGCTATTTTTTACAGTAAATTAAACCCTGTTAAATTTAGTGCTTTAGTGTTTACCAATTTGTCGGAAGACCATTTGGATTTTTTTACGGATATGCAAACTTATGCTAAGATTAAAGAAAGCGTTTTCTGTAAAGATAACGCAAATTTACTTATTTCTAATAGTGATGACGAGTTGGGTAGAAGAATTATATTGTCAAACAATGGAGTGGTTTCTTACGGAATTAAAGAGCCCGCCGACGTGTTTGCCATCAACGTAAAGCAGTCCGAAAATGGTATAAGTTACGTCGTCAACGCCTTTGATGAAATCTCTACCGTAGAAAGCACTATGATCGGAAGTTATAACGTATACAATACTCTTGCAAGTATTGCGTGTTGTGTCTCTTTAGGGGTTGATTTGCAAAGTTCTGTGCTAGGAATTAAAGATTTGCAATTTATTGACGGAAGATGTCAAAAAGCAGGGGAGTTTAACGGGGCAAAAATTTACGTCGATTACGCTCATACTCCGGACGGGCTTAAAAAAAGTTTAGAATCTTTAGGAGATATTTGCGAAGGCAAGCTTGTTTGTCTTTTTGGTTGCGGGGGTAACAGAGATAAAATAAAAAGACCTATTATGGGAGAAATTGCTGCAACGTACGCAGATTATACGGTAATTACTACCGATAATCCGAGATTTGAAGATCCGTGTTGTATTATATCCGAGATAGAAAGGGGTGTAAGAAAGGTTTCTTTAAGTTACATAACGATTAAAGACAGAATTGATGCGATAGATTATGCCATAGATTTATTGTCAGAGGGAGACGTTTTACTCGTTGCAGGAAAAGGAGGAGAAAAAACACAAGAAATTATGGGACAAAAAAAAGAATTAGACGACGTCAAAATAATCAACGACGTAATCAAAATTAAAAATTGGAGCAATAGCAATTGAAATTATCCTTATGCGTCTTCGTCGTTGCTTTTTTGTTGAGTTTGGCGTTAGGAAAAATTTTTATAATTTTACAAAAAAAAATCAACGTTGGTCAACCGGTTTTGGGATACGTAAAAGAACACAAGCAAAAAGAAGGAACGCCAACGATGGGTGGGGTGTTTTTTATAATTTCGGCAATAATCGCATACGTTATTTGCCCGTTTAAAAAGACTAAACTCTCAACGGTGTGCTTGGTTATAAGCGTTGCTTACGGTGTTGTTGGTTTTTTAGATGATTTTATAAAAGTACGACAGAAAAGGAACTTAGGATTAAGACCGTATCAAAAAATTATTTTTCAAATTTCCGTAGGTGTAATTTGTGCGTTTTTCCTTTTTAAAAATGGTTTAACGGCGTATAATTTGCCTTTTACAAATAAAAAACTAGATTTAAGTTCAGTTTGTATCCCTTTAACTCTCGTAGTTTTAATTGCAACGACAAATTGTGTAAATTTAACTGACGGGCTTGATGGTTTGGCAGGGAGCGTAAGTTTTGTGTATCTGTTTTTTATTTCGTTGTTTATTGTGTTTGGGCAAAGTTTGCTTGCGGAAAACGAAAATTTAAGTTTGTTAAGTTTGTGTTTTTCTTTTTGCGGCGCACTTTTGGGCTTTTTGATTTATAACACGAATAAAGCTTCTGTTTTTATGGGAGATACCGGTTCGCTTGCTTTAGGTGGAATTATTTCTTCCGTTAGTGTTTTTAGTGGAAATACGTTTTATATTCCTTTATTGGGTATAACTTTCGTTTTTTCCGGTCTATCCGTAATAATACAGGTAATATATTTTAAAATGACGGGTAAAAGGGTTTTTCTTATGGCCCCATTACACCATCATTTTCAGCATAAAGGTTATTCCGAAGCTAAAATAGTCATGAGTTACGTCGTGGCAAGCATAATAATGGGTATAACGTGTCTTATTTTTATAAAGGGGTAAAATATGGATTTTAAAACGCAAAAATTTTTAATAGTAGGCCTTTCTTACAGCGGTAAATCAGCAACCGAAGTATTATTATCTTTAGGTGCAGAATGTTACGTGTTTGACGATGGACAATCGTCGAGTATTGCGTCTACCAAAGAACATCTTTCAGTGATAGGAGCAAAAACGGTAGAAAAAGAAACTGTATATGCCGTACTTAGTAAAGTTGATGTGCTCGTTTTAAGTCCCGGTGTGGCAATTGATCATCCGCTGGCAATAGAAGCAAAAAAACAAAAGAAGAGAATTATCGGAGAGTTAGAGTTGGGATATTTATTATCGAAAGCCGTATTCGTTGGGGTAACCGGAACAAACGGAAAGACTACAACTTGTTCTTTGATAAACGAAATATTAAAAAATTCGCAAAAAAACTGTTGTTTGGTTGGAAATATCGGTATACCGCTTACTTCTAAAGCCTTATCAATGGAAAGAGATTGTATTGCCGTAACGGAAGTTTCGAGCTTTCAATTAGAAACGGTTTCTTCGTTTTCTCCGCACGTCGCCGTGATTTTAAATATTACGCCCGATCATCTAACTCGACATTACAACATGGAAAACTACGTTTATTTAAAGAAAAGAATTTTAAGAAATTTAAGAGAAAGCGAATATGCGGTCTTAAATTTTGACGATTCAACCGTTAAGGAAGCAGGTAAAAACCTCAAAGCCAAAGTTTTGTATTTTTCTTTAAAAGAAAAGGTCGATGGAGTATATAGGAACGAGGGGGAAATTTTTTATAAGGATGAAAGGATAATTTTAGAAGAAGAGATTTCTTTAAAAGGAGAGTATAACGTTGCAAACGTCATGGCGTCAATAGCCGTAACTAAACTTTTAGGTGTAGACACTAAAACAATAAACGAAACTTTAAAAAATTTTAAAGGCGTAAAACACAGAATGGAGTTAGTAAAAGAATGCAACGGAGTAAAATACATCAACGATTCTAAGTCTACAAACGTAGATTCTGCAATAAAAGCGATAGAATCCGTAAAAGAACCAACGGTTTTAATCGTCGGAGGAAAAGACAAAGGGCTTACTTACGACCTTCTTTTCGAAACGATAAAAAAGAGCAACGTAGTACATACCGTTATAATGGGAGAAGCAAAGTATAAACTTCTTGACAGTGCAAACGCATGTGGTTATACGGATTTTACCGTGACGTCTAATTTCGATAAAGCAGTAAAAATTGCCGCTGTCGAATGTCCGCAAGGCGGATGCGTATTGTTGAGTCCTGCATGTAGTAGTTTTGACGAGTTTACGGGATACGAAGAAAGAGGGCAAAGATTTACTGATATCGTGGAGAATATGTCTTGAAACTTAAAAGAGATAAGAAGATAAAAGGAGACATTTTTCTTCTTTTGTTAGTCGTATTATTGGCTTTAATAGGCGTTGTTTTCGTTTATTCGGCAAGTAATTACAATGCTTTAAAAGATTACGGAAACAAATATTATTTTGTTTCTAAACAAATTGTAGGCGTTGGGATAGGGCTAGCGTGTATGCTGTTTACGGCTAATTTTAACTATAAAAAGTATTTTAAGTTGGGGTTGCCGGCATACTTAATAGGCATTTTTTTGTTGTGTTTGGTTTTTGTCCCCGGTGTTGGGGTAGAAAGTTATGGGGCTAAACGCTGGATAGGTTTTGCAGGGGTAACTTTGCAACCTTCGGAAATTGCAAAATTTGCATACGTTTTTTTGTGTGCAGGATATTTGGGAAAATCTCCGGAAAAAACCGATAGTTTTAAAAATGTTTTGCCAATAATTATTGCCGGTGGAGTGATTTGTTTTTTAATTATAATAGAGCCAAACATGTCGATAACTATGTGTGTCGGTCTTTTAATGATATTGCTTTTATTCGCCTCCGGAGTAAAAATTAAACATATTTTGATAATATTAATACCTATTGTTTTAGCTGTCCCGGTATTGATAATTTTAGAGCCGTATAGATTAAAAAGGCTATATGCTTTTATTGATCCTTGGGCATCTCCAAAGGGAGAAGGATACCAACTTATTCAATCTTTATACGCTCTTGGTTCGGGCGGTTGGTGGGGAGTAGGATTGTTTAATTCCAGACAAAAATATAAGTATTTGCCTTTTTCTGAAAGCGATTTTATTTTGTCTGTTATAGGAGAAGAAATAGGTCTTGTCGGGGTAATATTATTGTTTGCAATCATTTTTTTGGTTGTCATAAAAGGTTTTAAAATTGCAGGAAAAAGCAAGGATTTTTATGGTTACATACTTTCGGTTGGGATAACCGGAATTTTTTGTATACAAGCAATAATAAACGCTTTGGTCGTAACGGGAAGCATTCCTCCAACCGGGCTTCCTTTGCCTCTTATTAGTAGTGGAAATACTTCTATAATAGTGTTTATGGCAATGTTTGGTGTTTTGTATAACGTTTCGGTTCAAAACGAAAGTTAATTCGCAACTTATGTTTTAAAAGTGTGGCCGTATTGCAGTTTGTCAACTATTTTATTTGGTTGTCATAAAATACTATAGTTGACGGGAAAAATCTATGTCTAAATTTGTTATTAAAGGAGGAAGTAAACTTTACGGAAGTATTGACGTTTCTTCCGCTAAAAATTCTGTCCTCCCTCTTATTGCTGCTTCCATTCTTGCGAAAGGCGACGTAGTTTTAAAAAATTGCGAAAGGCTTACTGACGTAATTGTTATGTGCGAAATTTTTAAAAGCTTAGGGGGGGATTACACTTTTAAAGGAAAAGATTTATATCTTTTTCCGCAATCGCTAAAATCCTTCGTTTTGCCTCCTATATTGACGGCGTCCGTAAGGGCGTCGCTGTTTTTTGTGGGACCGTTATTATCTTTGTTTGGAAAAGCAGAGATAACTGCTCCCGGCGGTTGTAAAATAGGAACACGACCTATAGATTTGCATCTTAAAGGTTTAGAAAAGTTAGGTGCGATATGTAAGTTTGACGGAAACAAATACGAGTTTTTTATGAAGGATAAAAAAACGGAAAAAATAAAACTTTCTTATCCGTCTGTCGGTGCAACCGAAAATTTAATAATGGCCTCTGTATTTGGCGAAGGAGAAGTCGTAATAGAAAATTGTGCAAAAGAACCGGAAATTTTGGATTTGCAAAATTTTTTAAACTGTTTAGGTTTTTGCGTCTTTGGAGCAGGCAGTTCTACCGTAGTAGTTCGTGGCGTAGAAAAAATAAAAGAAAAAGACGTAGTTTTTACACCTGTTCCGGATAGGATAGAAGCAGGGACTTTTCTTTTAACAACGGCGTTTGTTGGTGGTAATGTTACTATAAATAATATAAATATAAAAAATATTAATATAATATTAAAAAACATTCGAAATAATACTTGCAAAATAGATTACATTAATGGTAAAATATTAAATATAGAGTCCAATGGTGTAGGAGATGGTTTACCGTTTATAAGGACGGGACCGTATCCCATGTTTGCTTCTGATTTACAACCTCAATACGCAACTTATTGTTTAGGGCTAAATCATCCCACAGTCATTTGCGAAACCGTTTTTGACAATAGGTTTGGTTACGTTGGACAATTGGAGAGATTGGGCGCAAAGATTTTACGTGGCGAAGGTCGAATAATCGTTTTGCCTTCTCAATTATTTGGGAATAAAGTGTTTGCAGGAGATTTGCGCGGTGGGGTTGCTCTCGTTATGGCAGGACTTAAAGCGGAAGGTATCACGGAAGTAGAAGACGTAGAATACGTAGACCGAGGATACTATTCGTTAGAAAATAAATTATCGGCACTTGGGGCAAATATCGTTAGAGAATAAAAGGAGGATACCGTCGTGAAGCACAAAAAACTTATGGTCGTTACGACTTTAGCAATTTTTGTTTCTATTTGCGTTTTTTGTATCTTGTCTCTTTTTACGGTTTCTGATATTAAAATAAATTATACCATGCTTAAAGATAATTCTTTGCATTTAGAAATAACCGATCAATTACAAAAATACGAAGGTAAAAATATTTGGTTTTTAAAGACCGATAAAATAAAAAAAGAAATAGAAAATAACGGATATTTAAAAGTTGTATCAATAAAAAAGGACTATCCAAATAAGATTTCAGTTACTATTCAAGAAAGAATAGAGGTCTTTGCTCTTTTTGTGCAAGGAGAATATTACGTCTTGGACGACGGATATCAAGTTATAGTAAAAAAGCAAGAAAACGTCAACAAAGAAGACGGTGTAGAAAACATTCTTTTAACGGTAGAGTTAGAAGAGTTTAACGTGTCCGATATTAAAATAGGAAGAGAACTTAAAATAAAAACCCATCCGGCCTTTAGGGCAATGGATCTTATGTATAGACAATTCGAAGACTGTCGTAACGCTGTTTCGGAAATAAGGATTTCTGCCACGCAAGAAAAAGACAATTACAGAATTTATTTCGTTATGGTAGAAGGAGTAGAGATAGAGATACGTCAGGCGACGGACGATGGAGAAAACAAGATTTTACGAGCAATCGAAAAATATTTGTCGTTATCCGATAAAGATAAAACGAGAGGAAAAATTTTAGGTTATTCGGGCACTCAAGAGGCTGTTTATAGTACGGACAGCATTTAAGACTTAAACTATTTACGAGAGGATAAATATGCTTAAAGAAGAAGTTGCCGTTTTAGATATAGGCTCGTCTAAAATAACGGTTTTAATAGGTGGACGAGGTGTTAATCGTACTTTTAATATAGGAGCTATATCAGAATACGAATACGACGGATATCAAGACGGTAGTTTTTTTGACGTAAATACGTTAAAAAGCGCCGTGTCTTCTGCCGTGTCTTCCGTAAGAGGAAATACGAGAAATAAAGTAAAAAAAGTTTTCGTAGGAGTTCCGGGAGAGTTTTTAAAGATAACTAATAAAAAACAACAAATTTCGTTTAGAAGAGCAAAAAAAATAACGGATAAAGACGTAGAATATCTTTACAATTCTTGTTTTGGAAACGAAGCCGATAAAGATTATTCCGTTATAAACGTTTCAGCCGTTTATTTTGTCACTGACGGAAATCGCAGGGTTAGCGATGCTCGTGGTGTAAAGACGGAAAAATTAGGCGGTCTTTTTACGGGATTTTATTGCAGTAACTATTTTATTGGTACGGTAAAAGATATTTTAAACGGTTTAGGTGTGACGGAAATAGAATTCGTTGCTATTCCTCTTGCAGAAGCGTTATATTTGTTTACCGAAGACGAGAGAGCTTCTTGTAAAATTCTTTTGGATATAGGTTACATGAGCAGTGCTTTTTCTCTTGTTGTAGGAGATGGTATTTTATATCAAAGGGCTTATTCTATCGGTGGAGGCTTCGTATCTGCTTATCTTATGGACAAGCTTAATTTACCAACGATAAAAGAAGCAGAAAAGATAAAAAGAAAGTTAAACCTCGCTCTTTCGGATTGTAATTACGAGATAGTTACCAATAACGAAGTGTTGTCGTTTAAATCTAATCAAATTCATCCTACCGTAACGGAAGTTTTAAACGTTATTGCAGAATGGGTGTGTTCTTGTCTTGAAGATTGCGAAAGATTGTTGCCCGAGAGTTATAATATCGGACTTACGGGTGGTGGTATTTCTTTTATAAGAGGGGCGAGAGATTTACTTATTAGTCGTACGGAAGTCGGGGTGGAAGTGGTTGTTCCAAACGTTCCTTACATGAACAAACCTAACGAGGCGTCTAAATTTAGCCTTTTGGATTTTTCTTTAAAAAAAGATAAAAATTTTAAAAATATTTTCAGATAAATAGGAGAAGCACAACGAGATGTTTGATATGAATTCTAGTTTAAATATTTGTAAGATAAAAGTCGTAGGTGTAGGCGGAGCAGGAAATAACGCCGTCAATAGAATGATAAGACAAAACGTTACCAGTGCAACGTTTTACGCAGTAAATACTGACAAGCAAGCTTTACTTATATCGGAAGTTCCGGAAGAAAACAGACTTCAAATAGGTTACGAAACGACCAAAGGATTAGGCGCAGGTTCTAATCCGGAGATAGGAGAAGCCGCAGCAGAAGAGAGCAAAGAAGAAATAAAAGCTATGATAGAAAATACCGACTTGTTGTTTATCGCAGCAGGTATGGGTGGTGGTACAGGTACGGGCGCCGCTCCTATTATTGCAAGAATAGCAAGAGAATTAGGAATAGTTACCGTTGCTGTAGTAACTAAACCTTTTGCTTTTGAAGGAAGAAAGAGAGAAGACAATGCAAAAAACGGAATACAAAATCTCTCTAAATACGTAGATACCATTATAATTATCCCTAAGGAAAAACTTTTTGAAGCTTTACCATGGGACGTTTCTATGCCGGAAGCTTTAAAATTTGCCGACGATACTTTGCGTCAAGGGGTTTGTGGAATAGCAGATCTTATTGCAACGCCGTCGCTTATTAATCTCGATTTTGCCGACGTAAAGACCATTATAAAAGATCAAGGTTTGGCACATATGGGTGTGGGTACGGCTAAAGGGGATAACCGCATTGTAGACGCTGTTAGACAAGCCGTGGCAAGTCCGTTGTTAGAAACCACTATCGAGGGCTCGAGAGGGGTTATTCTCAATATTACGGGTGGTAAAGATTTAAGCATTGGACAAGTTAGAGAAGCCGCAGAGCTCGTAAGAGGGGTTATAGATGATTCTGCAAATATTATTTTTGGAACGAACATAGATCCTACCTTGCAAGAAGAAGTAGTTATTACGTTGATAGCCACCGGTTTTGTAAATAATAGAATGGGCGAAAGTTCAATTTCTAAATTTAACAAAATAAACGATAAATTTTACGGTGTGGAAGAAGAGCCTGTCAAAGAACCCGTTATAGAAATTAGAGAACAAGCTCAGCCTGTAATAGAAACACCACAACCAGTTGTAGAAGAAAATCCTATAGAAGTTGCTCCCAAAAAAGAACTTCCTAAATTTGTACAAAAACT